>NZ_JANLWO010000692.1:0-2811 GCF_031364565.1 Chamaesiphon sp. OTE_20_metabat_361 | reverse complement strand
GCTTTAGGCTTTAGGGGTGAGATTTGGATTTGGAGACCGAATTTTAGGTTTAGATTTTTGCTTCTAAATATTGAATTTTAGACTCCAGAACGCCTGCGTTCTTTTTATTCCCTAAAGCCTAAAGCCTAAAGACTACCCTCTACTCCCTAATTCCTGCTTGATGCGATCGACGATCGAGTGTTTATCAATGGTAACAAGAATTTGAGTAATGACGGCTTTAGGGCTATCCTCACCCCAAGAGGCACCATTAGTTAGGTAAGTTTTGGTAACTTGTCCGATGGTATAGGTAGATACGCCAGCAATACTAGCTTGAGTGAGGGCGATCGCCGTGTAGGGTGCGATGCTAATCCCGCCCGTAGCGGGGGCTACCAGCGCCAGCAAGCCCTTGATTCCGCTCAAACCGAGTTTAGCGATCGATTCACTAATCGTAATGCCGCCCATGCCCATGAGAATGCTCTGAAGGAGCTTTGTGGCACCCGATCGAGTCATCGGAATCCCATATAATTTGGATAGGCGAATCACCATCGCGATATCGATGGCGACACCACCGATGATATCCGCCGCTGTGAGTGGATTGAGGGCGACGGCGATCGCTTTAGCCATCACAAATTGCCAGATAATATCATTAGCTGCTTCCTCGCGACTATCCATCTTGCGATCGAGCGTCTGCTTTTGGATTCGATCTGCTGCTAACATGGCATTGAGTGCTGCTAGCGATTTGCCTTCCCGCTGCAATATTTCCACGATCCGCGATTTTAAGGCTGCGACTTGAGGGACACTCGGATGATAACTTACCCCCATACTGCCATCTTCGCGTTGACTGGCACGCACTACTAGCGGTGCGGCGGCGACGAGGATAATCTCATCGGGACTGAGAATTTCGCGCACGCGCTCATCCCGAATTTTGGCATGAATATTCAGCTTATCGCGATCGGGATACAGATCGACTTTATTAAATACTAATAACATCGGTTTTCCCGCACTTCTGAGTTGCGAAAGAGCCTTCAACTCTAGCTCGGTGATATCGCCAGCAATAACAAACAAAATCAAATCTGCCTGCCGCGCAATTTCTCCAGCGAGTAATTGTCTTTCCTCCCCATCAACTTCATCAATCCCCGGCGTATCGATAAATTCGATCGCTTCATGTAACGTATCGGGAGTATCTTTGTCTAGATCGAAAGCATCCTGCCAATTATCAATTTCCCACACTACTTGCTGGCGCTCTTGTGTCACGCCATGCAAGGCACCCGCTTCAAATACTGTTTGTCCGATTAAGGCATTTAATAGCGAAGATTTACCGCGTCCTACCATCCCAAAAACAGCAACTTGAAACACCGCTCGATCGAGTTTGATTAACATCTCACTCAATTCGGCAATCTCTGATTCTAAACCAGATCTTTCGCGTTGGCTGAGATCCAAATTGACTAACATCCGCCGTAAAGTATCCCGCGCTTGCTGATAGTTTCGCTCGGACTGCATCGTATTAAAACTCGCGATCGCATCTGCTAAATTTAGAGTATCTTCCATTGTAGAGATTAGGGAATAGGGGATAGGGAATAGGGATTGAATCTAGAGTTAAGAGAATTTTAATTGTCGATTATAAAACTTGGTTTTTAGCTGTAGACTAATAGCTATCTCCTATCCCCTATTCCCTAACTTAATATTCTGATTTGCGATCGCGGGACATCAATGCCACAATTGCTTCTGGTGCGGTAATCTGACCTTGCAGCAAGCGATCGACTAGTACGGTAATCGGCATATAAATTTGATTTTTGCTGGCAACTTGGCTCAATACTTTGGTTGTATTTATCCCTTCCGCAGTACCTTGAAGGGTAGCTAAAACTTCACTGAGAGTTTTACCTTGAGCTAATCCATAACCCACCTGATAATTTCGACTGAGCGGACTATTACAAGTTGCCAATAAGTCGCCCAAACCAGATAATCCATAAAAGGTTTCGGTTTTACCACCCCAATATTGACCGATCCGAATAATTTCTGCCAATCCTCGCGTCAATAGTGCCGATTTAGCATTATTTCCTAAGTTTAAACCGTCGCAGGTACCAGCCGCGATCGCAATGACATTTTTGACTGTCCCGGCAATCTCCACGCCGATCGGATCGTCATTAGTATAAACTCGAAATTGTGGTGAAGAAAATATCCCTTGAATTTTAGTAGCAGCCACCGCATCATCGGCAGCAATTACCGTTGCTGCTGGTAAGCCTTGCTGGATTTCTAGGGACAAATTAGGGCCAGATAAGACCACAATCGGATTGTGTGGAAATGCCGTCTGCCATAACTTTGCTGGCGTACAATTGGTTTGAGCATCCAATCCTTTGGTTGCTGTGACGATGATTTGATGGGGTGCAAGCGCGCCTTGCAATCGATCGATAACTGCCCGAACTCCCGACATCGAAACAGCGGAAATAATTGCCGTTCGCTCTCTAACTACATCGGTTAAATTCTCACCACAACTTCGCGACCAAATTGTTGGTTTGTAGCCATTAATCTGCGTCAAACTACCTAGCGCACTACCCCACGCACCAGCACCGATAATTGTAATTCGCTCTGACATAGACAGAAGAAGGGAATAAACGCGTTGCTGAATTGGGGTATGAAGCACAGATCTTGCCCTCACCCCTAACCCCTCTGTCTTGTCTCGCTAAACCCTCTCCTTCGGAGACGCTGCGCGAACGGGAAACCCGAGGAGCGCGAGCCGCTCCCAAGCTTGGGAGCGGCGTTTTTATTCGGGGGTTCCCCCCGAATAAAAAAACGACAAGACAGAGGGGAGCCAGAGCCGAAGGATCTGGCGGG
>NZ_JANLWO010000645.1:0-2461 GCF_031364565.1 Chamaesiphon sp. OTE_20_metabat_361 | reverse complement strand
TTAGTCCCGATTACCACTAACACATCGTTCTGATGGAGCCGCCGATCTGGTTTTGGGTTGATATCAAAATTTTGAGACTGTCCGATTGCTAAAACATTGAGTCCATAATCGCTCCGCAGCCTGAGTTCCAGGATGGTTTTGCCGTAAAAAGACTCTGGCACTTTGAGTTCGACAATACTATGTTCGGGATCTAAATCGAGGCGATCCAAAATTCCAGGCTTAACCAGTGTCTGCGCTAAATTGCAACCTGCTTCATATTCCGGTAATACTACTCGATCGGCTCCAACTTTTTGGAGTAGCTTGGCATGAACATCTGAAGAAGCTTTCGCGATTACATAAGCAACACCAGCTTCTTTGAGATTGAGGGTGGTAATAATACTTTCTTGTAAGTAGTTACCGATCGCCACAATTACAGTATCAAACTCAAAGATGCCCGCCTCCTTAAGTGCTAGCGGATTAGTAGAATCTAAGACTACGGCGTGGGCAGAAATTCCGGCAGCTAAAATATCAGCAACTCGGCTTTCATTAACATCTGTACCCAATACCTCATAACCCGACTGGTGTAGCGTTTCGCATACCGCTCGTCCAAATCTACCTAAACCAATTACGGCAAATTGGCGAGCTTTGTTGGGTCTTAAGTTACGAAAAAAGCTGAAAGCAGGACGTTCTGTTGAATTGGACATAATTTTGAGGGGAAAGGGGAAAGGGGAAAGTGAATAGATAAGATTTCAGATACATTGTAGGGTGGGCACTGCCCACCATCAGGGTTTCAGATGATTCTAGTAGTTGAAATAATTGTGCCGACCTACTTACTTATCGCTTAATTGCTTATTTTTTTACCCAACTAATAGGGATTCTTCTGGATAACTGACAGTACTAGGTTGAGGATCGCCTAATATAGAGGAAATCAGTAACAAAATTCCGACCCGTCCGATGTACATGGTCGCGATCAACACTAGTTTACTAAAAGATGTCAGCCCTGCGGTAATCCCGGTCGAGAGTCCGACGGTGGCGAAGGCAGAAACTACTTCAAACAAGATAGTGATAAAGTTGAGCTTTGGCTCGGCGATTGAAATGGCAATCGTCCCACAAAGGACTGTCACCATCGAGCCAAAAGAGACCGCAATCGCCTTGAGCAGAAGTGTATTTGGCACCTGACGGCGATAGAGAATCACCGACTCTTTCCCTTGCAAAATCGCATAAGTGCAGCTTGCGATCACCCGTGCGGTACTGGTTTTAATCCCGCCAGCCGTGCCGCCCGGACTACCCCCAACGAACATCAGCGCAACCGTCACAAACATCCCCGCGATCGTTAGTTTGGATTGGTCGATTGTATTAAAGCCAGCAGTGCGGGCAGTGACAGCTTGAAACCATGCGGCGAGTAGCTGCTCGGAAATACTCAGCGATCCTAATGTTTGGGAATTTCTAGTCTCGATCGCCCAAATCACCAAAGTACCACCAATTAGTAAAAATAGGGTTGTACTTACAGCTACCCGAAAATTCAACGTGCGCGCCGTCTTCATTTTTTGCCGCCGCAGCCGCTCTTGCAGCATCACATACAACTCCAAAATCACCTCATAACCAATCCCCCCAAAAATAATCAATCCGGTAATTACCGCGTTGACTAACAGGGAACCTCGATATCCCACCAAATTATCGGAAAACAAGCCAAAGCCAGCATTGTTCCAAGCACTGACGCTATGGAAGACGGCAAACCACAGCCCCTTTGCCCAACCGAGATCGGGGACAAATACCAGCAGCAGTAAAAAAGCTCCCGTTAACTCAAACAGCAGCGTTGTGGCAACAATTGATTGCAGAACTTGCGTACTACCTTGAAGCGCACGGCGATCGAGTGATTGTTGAATGGCAACTTTGTCCTTTAGCCCAAATCTCCTGCCTAGCAACAGCAGTAGAAAAGTTGTCACTGTCATATAGCCCAAACCGCCGATCTGGATTAGCAGCATAATTACCAACTGTCCAAATCGGGAAAAATGAGTGGCGGTATCGACGACTACATGCCCTGTAACGCAGACGGCAGAGGTAGAGGTAAACAATGACACGATCGGGTCATTCCACTGCCCGCTCGTCGTCGAGAGCGGCAGCATCAGCAGCATTGCGCCAGTCAATATGACGGCAAGGAACCCCAGGCAAATAGTACGAGAAACTGTCATTTGAATTAATTAATTAATATTTAATAATTAATAATTATCGATTATTAATTATTAAATGATTTTTTGCTGGTTAGCGATCGTCAGGTGCGTTGTTCGATCGCTAACATATCTTACAGTTAAAGCGGATTACTCGCTAGTCGATTCAACTGGAGTATCGGTTTCGACAGCTCCTCCAAAGGCAACGCGCAGAAATGGTGGAGCCACAAAAGTCGTCAAAATCACCATGATAATAATCGACACCTGTAACGGTTTATCCAAAATACCACTCGCCGCACCGATCCCGGCAAACA
>NZ_JANLWO010000544.1:0-3806 GCF_031364565.1 Chamaesiphon sp. OTE_20_metabat_361 | reverse complement strand
AAAGCAATCAAGCCCCCATCAAAATCTATTAAACCAGCTTTAACTCCCAGTAAAACACCTAGCCCAAGTGCAACGCCTGCACCATAACTTAAGTATCGTTACCTTTTACCTCTTACCTCTTACCTTTTACCTTTTACCTTTTACCCCTTACCCAACCTCACCAGTCCGATACAAACTCATTACATCCATAATCGATAACCGCGACTGCACCCCCAGATCTAGTGGCGACACATGTCCCCGACTCAGATGCTCTGCCGCCGCACAACCGATCATCGCCGCATTGTCCGTGCAGTACTCCAGCGGTGGAAACAACACCTTCAGCCCTCGCTGACTTGCCGCAGTGGCTAACGTCTCCCTCAAGCCGCGATTAGCAGCCACACCGCCGCCGATAACGATCGTTTCCAATCCATAGTCGGTCGCACAAGCGATCGCGCGTTTGGTAAGCGATTTGGCGACACTGTGTTGAAAACTAGCAGCGATATCTGCCACTGGTAACTCCCGCCCTTCGGCTTGCAATTTTTGCACCAATCTCAATACCGCCGTCTTGACGCCACTAAAACTCGAATCATAGGGATGAAAACCACCCCCAGGGAGCGAGATATTCCCTTCTGGTAAAGGATACAGCGTCGGATTGCCTTGCGCTGCCAAGCGATCGATCTTGGGGCCACCAGGATAGCCCAGATCCAATAATCTTGCTACTTTATCAAAAGCTTCCCCCGCCGCATCATCGCGAGTTGCCCCGAGTTCGGTATACACGCCGCAATCTTTGACATGAATCAGGCTAGTATGCCCGCCCGATACCAGTAGACATAAGAATGGTGGTTCTAGTTCTGGTGCGCTCAAGTAAGACGCGTAAATATGTCCCTCCAGATGATGAACGCCCACAAATGGTTTGTCATGCAAAATCGCCAAAGTTTTGGCTGCGCTCATGCCGATCATCAGTGCGCCGACTAATCCTGGTGCAACTGTCGCCGCAATCCCATCGATCGCCGACCAGTCTAGATTAGCTTCTTTAATGACTCGATCGATTAGCTCTGTAATTATTAATAAATGTTGCCGTGACGCTACCTCCGGTACCACACCCCCATATTGAGTATGAATTGGGATTTGGGAGGCGATGACACTGCTGCAAACTTTACGATTGGTAACGATTGCCACCGCCGTTTCGTCACAACTTGTTTCAATTGATAAAACTGTTGTCATTAGCTGCTAATTTTAAAGATGAAAATAGAGATAAGTAGTTTGGCAATCAGCGCGGTGTAGCTGTTATTTCAGATATTACACCAACCTGAATCGCTTACTTAGCAATCTCGATCGGTTGGTCGAATCTTGCCAATCTCTACAATTATCAGCGATCTTTCGCGATCGACACGAAAGACCGTTGCAGACCGACCAAAAGACTATTATAGTTTTTTTGCTAAAGCAGATCGTCAACCCGATCGTGTGTTTTGTAAATAAAACTATTTGTTTTGTTATAAACGGAAACAATCACTATGAAAAAACTGTTGGCTTTGGTTTTTGCCATCTGTCTTTGGTTCAACTTTGCTCCCCTCGCATCTGCCTCAGAAGTAGCCGGACTCGTTCGTTGTGGCGATTCTCCTGCTTTTCAGCAACGTGCGTCAATGGCACGTAACACCACCAATGACCCCGAATCAGGCAAAAAACGCTTTGAACGTTACTCTCAAGCTTTGTGCGGCCCTGAAGGACTGCCTCACTTGATTGTAGACGGACGACTCGATCGGGCAGGTGACTTCTTGATCCCAGGAATCTTATTTCTCTACATTGCTGGCTGGATTGGTTGGGTCGGTCGCGCCTATATTATCGCCATCAAGAAATTTGACAACACCGAAGAAAAAGAAATCGTCATCGATGTACCGTTGGCAGTTAGCTGTATGTTAAGCGGTTTTGCTTGGCCTGCTGCTGCATTAGGTGAATTCACCTCCGGTAAGTTAGTTGCTAAAGATAGTGAAATCACTGTTTCACCTCGCTAGATCCTTTAGCTCATTCCCCGATCGTGCCACTGATGGCGACGATCGCCACCTATCGATCTTAAATTCTGGAGATAGTCCATGTCAAATTTTCTCAGATTTTTATCTACTGCCCCAGTTTTGGCAACAATTTGGATGGCATTTACTGCGGTCATTTTGATTGAATTTAATTACGTCTTCCCAGATTTATTATTTCATCCCTTGTAGGATCTAATGCGAGCAGAGCGGGATTATTTAAGTAGGTCGGCACAATTATTTTAAGTATTAGAAATCAACTGAAGCCCTTGTCAGAAATATCTAATATTCGATTGAGCCTTTCTACTTATTACTCTCATTACTAATCTGCTCGCGCCTATTCCTCCATTTCCCTATTTATTTTGAGAGGTTTTCTATGGCTACTCGTATTCAAGCCGTCAATAGTCCCAGTCCTGAAGTGAGTAACTTAGCTACTCCCATCAACTCTTCGGGTATCATCCAAGCTTTCATCAGCAATTTACCAGCTTACCGAGCTGGTTTGTCTCCGCAACGCCGGGGATTGGAAGTAGGCATGGCTCATGGGTATTTCTTACTCGGCCCCTTCACCCTCTTAGGGCCGCTGCGTCATACCGACCAAGCTTACTTAGCCGGATTGCTTTCTACCATTGGCTTGGTGGTTATTTTAAGTGCTTGTCTGGCCATCTACGCGGCTGTTAGCCCCCCACCGCCACTACCGAGCGTCGCTGCACCGAAACCACCCGCAAATTTTGAGCGTGGGAAAGGCTGGGGTGACTTTACTTCTGCTTTCCTAGTCGGCGGCATTGGTGGCGCGGCTGTTGCCTACTTATTGGTAGCCAACATCCCGGTATTAAGCACTTTTTCAATCTTGGCTAAATAGGTCAATTAATTAATAATTAATAATTAATTTAATTGTTGTTATTACCTGTTCAACATTAAATCCATTTAAAATTACCCTATCTCCAATCTGAAGATAGGGTAATTTTATTTATAAATATTTCTAAAAAGCTTTCAATCTGTTTCACTGATTGGCTTTTAGAAATTAATCTATAAAATACAATTTGATTTTTATTCCAACTGGTGACTCGAAGTGAGTGAGATTTAATTTTTTAGTTCGATCGCGTATGGACGATCCGAAACCGTCTGGCTGGGGTGATGTCGAATTCGTCGATCGAATCGGCAAATGATACTTCTGTCAATCCAGTCTCGATAAATTTATGTAACTCATCTTTCGTGAGGGGAAATGGTAAACTCTCGCAAGCATCTTCAGGATTGCGACCGCGACAGACTACTAATAATTTACCAGCAGGCGCGACAAAATTGCCGATCGACTCAATCGCATTTGGGCGAATATTGGCAGGTAAAGCTTGAATTGTATAAATCTCAATTACTAGGTCGAAACCAAATTTCCACTCAGCAGGAGCGGTAAATAAATCGACAGCTTGATAGTTTACCTTTGAGCTAGGAAATCTAGTATGACACCAATCGATCGCCGTTTGAGATAGATCGAATGCGGTAACTTTGGCACCAAGTCCAGCTAAGTACTCAGCGTCGTCTCCTAATCCACAACCGACGACTAATACCCGCAGATTTTGGAAGTTTAACTGCGATGCTTTTACCCAGTCTAGCAGCCAGGGATTTACCGCCCGATCTGCCCAAGGAATCGCATCGAGATTGCCGTCGGCTTCAGCATATAAAGTTTCAAACCAGCCTGTATAGTCGCCATTAGCATAAGCTGCGGTGGATAATTCCCGCACGCGAGTTCTCGATTTAGTCATATTTTTTGGTATCCGATCTTTGGCAGCAACTATGACCATTGTGACA
>NZ_JANLWO010000527.1:0-2685 GCF_031364565.1 Chamaesiphon sp. OTE_20_metabat_361 | reverse complement strand
GGCAATCCATTCAGCACGCATATTCAATTTCCTATCATAAACAGCTTCCCTCCGCTGGCATTACCCAGACTCAGGTGCAAGGGTATGTTCTCAGCCCGACTGGTTTCGGACACCCCTAGCTATAGTTGTAAATTCTAACATCTACGACTGGCTTTGGGCTAGGACGTTGCAAATTGTCTCGATCGACCTTATTCAATCTGGAGCGTGTATTTGGACGTTGGTAAATTAATAACGATCGATACTAACAAAATTTGCGAATTGATTCTCATCTAATTTCCGAGCGCCACTACCCAGCTACCCTAAGATATAATCGGTGTATTCAGGTCAAGTAAGGGAAACGCCCCATGACAATCGCCACGACAAAACGCATCACCCTAGCGGAGTATCTTACCTATGATGATGGCACGGATACTCGTTATGAGCTGGTGGATGGGGAGCTAACGAGCATGTCATTAGGAACGGGCGAGCATGGCGACATTAGTGAATTCCTGAATGATGAATTTAAGGCTGAAATCAGGCGGGTAGGGCTGGATTGGATTGCTAAAGACATGAAGATTGGGATTCAGTCGCCGAGGGGTACACGCTGGGAAACTGCGCGAGTACCAGATGTTGTCGTGTTGCCTTTGGAGCAGTGGCAAAGCTTGAAAAAACGAGAATCCCTGATTCCCTTAAATGAACCGCCGCCGTTATTGGTGGTGGAAGTGGTGAGTCCTTCGACGGTATCGGTGGACTATCGGGCAAAACATAGTGAATATGCAGTGTTAGATATTCCTGAATATTGGATTGTCGATCCACTCGATCTCAAAGTAACTGTTTGCGTACTCCAGGATGGAGCTTATGGTGATGAGGTGTTTGTAGGCGATATGACGATCGTTTCGCCGACTTTTCCAGAGTTGGGATTGAAGGCATTAGAAGTGCTCAATGCCAGCAGATAAGTTGCGATCGATTGGTAGGGGCAATGTCTTGTCTTGTCTCGCTGTCTTGTCGTTTTTTTATTCGGGGGGAACCCTAGACATAAAAACGCCGCTAAACCATCGGCAAAGCCGAGGAGCGCGAGCCGAGTTCAGCGCTAAACCTGGAAGGATACACCTCCAGAGCGCACGTCGCTTCATGAATTGCCCCTACCAGACGATCGGATGTAATCGCAACAAGGCCATCCCATCACAATTAACACTAGTTAGCAATCCCCACTAATTTACTGGGAATCAGCGGCGCAACGATCGCCGCCTGTGCCCTGTCTGATGCTAATTGTGCATACAAACTAGTCTCTCCGCTTTCAGCAGCTACTGTAATCGGTAGCGCCTCACGCAAATGCGCTGCGACAGTAACTGTGGTTCGATCGTAAGTTTGAGTAGCGAGTTTGGGATATAAACCGATGCCAATAATCGGCACCAATAAGCATAGCGCGATCGCCAATTCGCGCGGTTGGGCATCTGACGGCGGTGCGAAGGCTTCGCTCTGTGTGCCGAAGAAGACGCGGCGTAACATCGATAATAAATAAATCGGTGTAATTAGCAAGCCTACCGCTGCTAAGAAGACAATAATCAGCTTGAAACTGTTACTATAAATATCGCTAGTTGTCAAGCCCAAGAAAATCGTCAATTCGCTGACAAAGCCGCTCATTCCGGGTAACGCCAGTGACGCCATCGAGGCAAAGGTAAACAGCGCGAAAGTTGTCGGCATCGATTTGGCAATGCCACCCATCTTATCCATCGACAGAGTATGCGTGCGATCGTAAATCGTCCCAGCCAGGAAAAAGAGTACAGCGGCAATCCCGCCGTGGGAAATCATCTGGAGCATCGCACCATTAATACCCAGCGCGGTAAAAGACGAAATACCAATCAGCACGAATCCCATATGCGAGATCGATGAATATGCCAAGCGTCGCTTGAGATTGTCTTGCGAGAAGGCAGCTAAGGCACCGTAGATAATATTCACCACACCCAATACGGCAAGTACTGGTGCAAAGTACACATGAGCGTGAGGGAGCATTTCGGCATTCAACCGAATTAGGGCATAGCCGCCCATCTTCAGCAATACCCCTGCCAAAATCATCGAACCAGGTGCGGGTGCTTCACCGTGGGCATCTGGCAACCAAGTATGAAAGGGGAAGATCGGTAACTTGACACCAAAGGCAATCAACAACCCAGCGTAGGCTAACAATTCTAACCCGATCGGGTATTCCTTGAGTCCGAGGGCGGTAATATCAAACGTAACGGTATCGCCATAAAAAGCGAGCGCCAGTGCCGACAGCAGGATAAAGATCGAAGCTAGCGCCGTATAGAGAATGAACTTCGTTGCCGCATAAAACCGCTGTGCGCCACCCCAAATCGAAATAATCAGATAAACGGGAACCAGCTCCAACTCCCAGAGCATGAAGAACATCAATAAATCTTGGGCGAGGAACACCGCAATCTGTGCGCTGTACATCACCAACATCAAGCTATAAAATAGGCGCGGCTTGATCTTGATGTTCCAGGCGGCAAAGGTAGCGAGTGTAGTCACAAATCCAGTCAACACCACAAGTGGCATCGATAGTCCATCGACACCCAGCGACCAATTTAAGCCTAATTGGGGAATCCAACTGTAGCGTTCGACTAATTGTAAGCTGGGATTATTGGTGTCGTATTGCGTAGCAAATGTAAAAATAATCAAACATAATTCTGAGATCCCAGTGCCCAGTGC
>NZ_JANLWO010000514.1:0-3559 GCF_031364565.1 Chamaesiphon sp. OTE_20_metabat_361 | reverse complement strand
AAGCTGTTCCATCTCGATCGCATCAGTTGGGGGATATTTGGTGATTGTTGGTCATTGGTGCTGGATTGTTCCCAAGTCTCAACCTGCATTCCAGTTCGGTATATATAACTCCAACAATCCTGGTGGCGGTAAGATTTCAATCCGCCGCGCGGGAATGTCTACTAATGGGACGATTGCCGCCACAAATGGAATCATCGCTTCGACAGCCTTACCATCCGCTTGGGGGACGCTGACTACCAGAATCTCATGTCCGGCGGTAAAAATATCGGCAACGATCCCCACCGCCAATCCCGTCACCCGATCGAATACGGGCATCCCGATCAAATCCTGACTATGATACTCTCCCGGTGCTAACTGCGGTCGATCGGTTGCTGGTAATAATAGCATTTGACCGCGCAAGTTTTCGGCTTGAGATCGATCGCCGATTCCGGCTAGCTGCACCACGTATAAGCCTTTGCCGGGGATTTGATAACCTTTTTCGAGTTGGATCGATCGCGGTTGGAGATCTTGCGCGCCCCACAACCACCGTTCGCCAGCTCGCTCGAACCGTTCGGGAAAATCGGAGTTGGGATAGACTTTTACTTCGCCTTTAATGCCCTGTGCGCCGACGATCGACCCAATTTCCATCCAACCATCGGGCGGTGCTAGTGGCGCTTGCCTCGTGGCAATCTGGGGGGTGGGTTGAGACTGTGAATCGGTCATGGCTCGGTCGGTAAGGAGTTCGGATCGATCTTAATAGTAAACCACAAAGCTCGCTAGCGAATGCAGACCTGTGCCGATCGAGCCAGTTGAAAAACTGTCCACTCGATCGTTCGATCGATTTTTATTCAGCTTAAGATTGACTCATCGAGCAACACAATTTAGTTATCCCTCACTTGGCTAATATTATGAATAACATGCAGCAAATCGGTTATCAAAAAGATAGTAACGCTTGGATTTTTCAAACTTGGGCATCTTTTCTATTGTCCGTTGGCATCACGACTACGGGAATTATTTACTTACCCGTAGATTTATGGGTTAAAGGTTTCATGGGTATGGGCTTGGGCTTTTCAGTATCTTCGACTTTTACACTGGCAAAAACTCAGCGAGATCTCCATGAATCGACTAAGTTAACCTCAAAAATTGAAGAAGCGAAAGTCGAGCAAATTCTCTCTCAACATGGGGTGTTAAAGTAATCTATTTAGCTATCATTAATTAGATTCGATCGTGACTCTAAACCTTATATATCTTATAAAATCCTTGTGGTGGGCAGTGCCCACCCTACTGGCGTGACCGGACTAAAACTGTGGGTAAAACGATCGTCAAAGTATTGTTAATTACTACTTTCATGTCTTAAATGCCCACAGTTTTAGTCCGGTCGTCCCACTACTGGGACTATAAATGTAACAGATGATAGCTTATCTAATTTTTTAGTGGATCGACGATCGAGTCTCTAACAGATAGATAATAATTTTGACGCGAGCGATAGCTACCCCAAGCCTGCTAAATTAAAGGCAGAATATCACGCCTAGATCCACCAGTGGCTAAATTACCAGATCCTGTCATCTCAAATCTCTTCATTATCAAACGTAGACTAGCTGAGTGCGTCGATCGTACTACCGCAATGGAGTTCAGGCTATTCGAGCAGGTGGGTGAAACTTCTGAAACCTTATCCGAATTTGAAGAACTTCAGGATGTGGAAGAGCGGCTAATGTTATCTTACAATCGCCTTCATACCCTACTGCTAAAAGTTTGCCAGTCTCAACCAACCCCCTCAGAAGATATGTTAAATTTGTTATATCAGGCAGTCGAAGTCGCTTCAGCGACTCTAGATGCTAGTGTTGCCACCTTACAAGAGATTCAACGCGATTGGAATTAATCATGAGTAATGAATTTAGAATTCTCGATCCTGAAGCTAGAGCTAAAAATCTAGCTAAATTGAAAGAAGTTACTCGACAACTAGATATCTTAAATCTGATGCTAGATGAAGCGATCGCATTAGTCGATCGAGACTTGCTCCAACAACGTCGAGCCAGATTATTGTATAGATCGAACTATCTGCCTACAGAGAAGATTGAAAGCTAACTTAAAATTCTTGCAATCTACTAATTGTGAAAGCTTTCTGAATGATGGCTGAGTCAAATAGATTGTAAATAGGGCAGTACCAGTACTTACAAAAGAGAGAGGTTGAATCGATCGAGATCGATTCAACCTCTTTTTGCTAAGCTATAAGCAAGATAAATTTTAAGTATCTTTCTTGGGTTTGTATGTGGAAATTACCTCTAATTCCTTGAGTTGTTTGGCATCGACATTTGCAGGAGCATTGGTGAGCAAACAGCGTGCTTGTTGAGTCTTTGGAAAAGCGATGACATCGCGGATCGAATCTTCGCCAGCGAGCAGCATGACTAATCGATCGAGTCCGTAGGCAATCCCGCCATGTGGGGGCGTACCATATTCAAATGCTTCGAGTAAAAAGCCAAATTTGTCATTAGCTTCTTCGGGGGATAAACCGATCGCGCTGAAGACTTTTTCTTGGACTTCGCGTTGATGAATACGGACGCTACCGCCGCCGACTTCGGTACCATTGAAGATGATATCGTAGGCTTGAGCGCGGGCGGTTGTCAGATCGGCGATGTCGTCTGGATGGGGGGCTGTAAAAGGATGATGAAGGGCTTCGAGTCGCTTTTCATCGGCGTTGTACTCGAACATCGGGAAGTCCGTCACCCACAAGAGATTGACTTTATCATCGTCGATTAAACCAAGTTCGCGCCCGATAACCAGTCGCAAGCGATCGAGTGTTTTATTTACCATCGCGGCATCGCCAGCAGCAAATAGTAATAAGTCGCCCGGTTTGGCACCTGTGAGGGTGAGTAATTGTTGTTTACTCTCAGCGGATAGAGAATCTTTAATCGCTCCGATCGTATCGATTTCATTGCCTTCGAGGACGCGAATATATGCTAATCCTTTAGCACCTGCTTCGGCAGCTTCTTTGAATAAGTTACCGCCCGGTTTAATCCGGACGTTAGAAATACTCTCATTACCGCCAGGAATCGGTAATATTTTGACAATCCCACCCGATGCGATTGCGCCGGAAAATACTTTAAATTGAGAGTTTTTAAATAACTCGGAAACATTGACTAATTTTAAGTCAAATCTAGTATCAGGTTTATCGCAGCCATAGTCAGCCATCGCCGTAGCATAAGTCATGCGGGGGAATGGACGTGCTAATTCGACACCTTTAATTTCTTTAAAGATTTGCCAAATCAATTCTTCATTGAGATCGATGATGTCTTCTTGAGACATGAAACTCATTTCCATGTCTAACTGGGTAAATTCTGGCTGTCTATCCGCACGTAAATCTTCATCGCGAAAACAGCGGGCGACTTGATAGTAACGATCGCATCCCGATACCATTAGTAATTGCTTGAATAATTGCGGCGATTGGGGTAGGGCAAACCATTCACCTAAATTTACCCGACTGGGTAAGATAAAATCACGCGCCCCTTCCGGAGTAGAGCGCGTCAAAATTGGCGTCTCGATCTCCATAAAGTTAAACCGATCTTCCAAACAGCGGCGGATG
>NZ_JANLWO010000512.1:0-3569 GCF_031364565.1 Chamaesiphon sp. OTE_20_metabat_361 | reverse complement strand
AACACTGGCAAGCACAACCGATCGGCGATCGCTTAATTATCAATCCAGCTTGGTTGAGTTTACCTACAGACCCCGATCGAATCGTCCTTCAGCTCGATCCTGGCGTCGCCTTTGGGACGGGGACACATGCCACAACTCAACTGTGCTTAGAAGCCCTGGAAATGCGGATTCAGCCGAATACAAATCTAACAGTTGCCGATCTCGGCTGTGGTTCGGGAATTTTGTCTACCGCCGCAGTTTTGCTCGGTGCTACTCAAGTTTATGCTGTCGATAACGATCCGTTGGCTGTCAAAGCCACTGGCGAGAATCGCAATCTCAATCTGATCCCACCCGCAAAATTAATCGTCGATCTCGGCAGCATCGAGAAACTACAATCGATGCTACCCGAACCAGTAGATGGCTTTGTCTGCAATATTCTCGCTGATATCATCATCGAGCTTGCCCCCTCAATGGCGGCGCTAGTCAAACCTAAAGGCTGGGCAATTTTGAGCGGGATTCTATCGAGTCAAGTCGCTGATGTCTCCCATGTCCTCGAACAACACGGCTGGGTCGTCGGTACTGTCTGGAACCGTCAGGAGTGGAGCTGCATTAATCTTAAGTATAAGTAGATGGGAGATGGGAGTTGGGAGTTGGGAGATGGGAGTTGGGGGTTGGGAGTTAGACGCTTGCGTCCAAGAGTTTATAAATGTCTATTACTTACTTCCAGATCTCTTCTCTTTACCTTCTAACCTCTTCTCCTACTTTCTTATCTCTTATCTCCCAACTCCCAACTCCCATCTCCCCTTACCCTCTTATCTCCCAACTCCCATCTCCCCCCTAATCCACACCGCCCGATGCACTGGTAAACCGCGTTTGAGGGTGGACGTTTCTCTTTCGGTGGGAATGGCTAGAGGGTTTGGTTCTAGCCAGTCGGATTGGGTGCGGTGGAAGGCGGGATTTTCGCTAAAGCGATCGCACATTTCCTGGGCGACCCATTCGAGATCTGACTGCAAAAATACTTCGCCGCCGCTGGGTAAAAAGCGGGCGATGTCGTTGACTAATGCGGGTTGGACGACGCGCCGCTTGACGTGCTTGGTTTTGAAACAGGGATCGGGATACTGAATGCTAATTCGCTGGAGTTTGCCCGGTGGTAGCGATGCTAGTAGCGTCGCTAACGATGTATTGATATTGCCAAAAACATAGTGCAGATTGCCTAGACTGGCGGCATCCCGAATTTGATTGGCTTGGACGACCAAAGCTTGGCGGATTTCGATGCCTAGATAGTTCCACGAGCGCTCGTGTTGCGCCAATTCTAGCAAAAACCGCCCGCCAGCACTGCCAATGTCCAGATGAATCGGTGCGGACAAATCGGCATAAATCGCCGACCAATCGGGCGGAATCAGTGGCTGTTGATAGATAATACTTAACGGATTAACGTGTTGCCTAACTTTGATTCGAGCCATGAAAATAGCACTAATGTGGACGATCGATCCTGAGAGTTATCCCTCTGAATAAATGAAGCCAGCAAATCTCAGATTGTCAAGTCACAATCTAAAATTTACTAGCAAGGTGGGGAAAATAGAGAAAGCAATAAAGGTAATAACTCAGTCAGCCGAATCAGGAGCTGATTTTTGCAGAGGTGATTATCGTAATATCGATTTCTACATCCGCTACATCGATCGAGGAACTAGCTCGGAGCAAATTAAGTCTTTCGCCGCTGTCTCGATTTATTCGTCGTCGGTTTTATCGATTTGTTTGAGATGAATGTGCTTGCGTCCGAGGGAGATTTCAAACACGTCTCCTTCCTGTAAACCCATTTGCTTGGTATAAGCTGCACCGATCAATAAGTTATTATTAGATTGAACGGTGATTTTGTAGCTAGCGCTGCGACCGCCACGACCGCCACCAACAGCTTTACTATCTAACTGAATCCCCTCAGCATCAATGAGTGCGTTGAGAAATTTCATCATGTTGACACGCTCTACACCGTTCTTCGTTTCGGTAAAGTAGCCGCATTCACGCGCTTTATCTTCTTTGCTCGCACTGCCGAGATCTTTAACTTTCTGAAGCAGTTCTTCGCCAACTAGCGGCTCAATATTTTTCTTATTACTCATCAACTTAGATTTCAAACTAGAGGGTCTAACGCTATCCGGCGTTGCGGTTTTGCTAAACTAGACCTGCAATTAGTTATTGGAGGTTGCTATTAGCACTTGTCACCATAGTACACTGACTAGAGCAAGTTTGTTAACTATCTCTATCTAAAATACCATCTTTTTTAGACCTTAACGAAACTTATCTTCAAATATCAGGTGAATGGTAAATAATGGCGATCGGGTGGTAATGACAATCTTTTTTCAAAAAGTATCGATCGCGAGATTCGATGGAGCCAGCGATCGTCGATCGAGAAATCGGCTAATAGTCGAACATTAATAGTTCTTAGTAATATGCTCGCATCCTGCATCTTACTGGCTTGCCAACAACACAAATGTTAAGATTGAGGCTCTAAATTGGCAGATTTCCAGATCGTCCGATCCCAATCCTTATGAAGCTGACTACTCGCGGACAGTATAGCGTTAAAGCGATGCTAGACCTCAGTTTACAACCAGGTTACGGCCCGTCTTCGGTCAGTGCGATCGCGACCCGTCAGCATTTACCCATCCCCTATCTCGAAAAATTACTGATCGAATTGCGACGAGCTGGGCTAGTCAAATCCCTGCGGGGCGCTCATGGTGGTTATAAACTGGCAAAAAAACCCACCCAAATTTCTTTGAGTGATATTTTAGTCGCCGTTGGCGAATCAATAGTCGTCGATAAACCCGATCTCGATAAGTCCGGCTCTCTACAACGAACCGATACCAATCTAGCCGCAGATTGGGTCACTTTAATGGTCTGGAGTCGGCTCAATGAGAAACTCCAAGCTGCTCTAGCGAGTATTTCCCTCGCAGACCTCTATTACGATGCCCGCAGTTGGCAAGCCGCTCAGGGGGAGGTGAGTAGTTATATTATTTGAGTTAGTGGATAGTGAATAGTGGATAGTGGATAGATTATGGGGAGTGAGAAGTTGGGACGCTTGCGTCCTAACGCCAAAAAGCCTGCTTTCTATTCACTATCCACTATTCACTAAACCTACATTTTACTAATAATCCGCGTCAGGATTTCGACACCGGAAAAAGCTTGCCAGCCGAATAGACCGACGATGACGAGATTGATGCCGATATGACTGTATCTAGCCCAGTCCATGCCTTTTTGCATGAAGGGGGAGAGAGATGCCGAGACGGCAATTAAACCCGTCATGCCTAAGCCAGCGATCAAGTGAGGGCCAAAAAATAATTTACCATTATTGATGTATGTAGCTGCCATCCCGCCGATCGAGCCTAGCACCATCACTGCCAAGACGATCGAGCCGATTTGGTAGTGACGGACGTTGTATTTACCCTGAATGAGTTTTCTCTTATCCTCACCAGTTGCCGACCGAGTTTTACGAATTTGGAAGCCCAGATACATCGCGTAGAGAGAGGTTGCCAATAAGATCCACATTAGTGGTGGATGGACAAAATTGAGATAGGGTTTGATATTAGCGGGAATAAAGT
>NZ_JANLWO010000499.1:0-2915 GCF_031364565.1 Chamaesiphon sp. OTE_20_metabat_361 | reverse complement strand
CGGATTGCACATGAGCACCCCCGAATCTGCGGGAGCTTCCACGTCGGCTAGTTCCTGCTGCAAGAACTGAATATATCTTTCTACTCCCGAACTGCGGGCATTCGATCGCGCCTGTTCGATGACTTCAAAATTGCGATCGCTACCGATAATCGTCGCCTGGAGATCTTGAATTTCACCTGTTTCCGCCGACTTTATCAGCCGATCGAATAGGTCGGGATCGAAGTCCAGCCAGCTCTCAAACCCAAACCGATCGCGAAAAATACCCGGAGCGATATTTAGGGCTTGCATCGCCGCTTCTAGGGGCAATGTCCCCGAACCACAGAGCGGATCGACAAATGCCAAATCTGGCGTCCAGCCAGACATTTTTAGCAAAGCGGCGGCGAGAGATTCTTTGAGCGGGGCATCGCCGACAGCCGATCGATAACCGCGCCGATGGAGGCTATTGCCCGAGCTATCCAAGCTGACGATACAGCGATCTTTGTCGATATGAGCATTGATCCGCACGTTGGGATCTTGAATATCGACATCCGATCGCGAGCCAAATTTTTCGGTTTGTTGTTTGGTAATCGCTCTTTTGACTTGAATCGCGGTAAAATGGCTATGATTGAGCTGGTCGTTTTTACCAGTCACCGTGACTGCCAGTGTCAACTCGGGAGTTAGATATTCCCCCCAATCGATTTGTTGGACGCCATCATAGAGTTCGCGATCGTCGGTACTGGGAAATTCTCCGAGCTTCACCAATACCCGAAACGGCAACCGCGCCCACAAATTAACCCGATATAATAACTCTCGATCGCCCTGAAAAGACACGCCACAAAATCCCTGAGCCACGTCTCGCGCCCCTAATTGGCTTAGTTCCTGCGCGGCTAACTCTTCTAATCCTCTGGCGACTGTCGCAAAGTACTCACTCAAAATAATTCCTCAGTGCAGATCTAGTTTGCACGCAAACCATCCTTATCATTATTCCTTATATCTCGACTCGCCGCGATCGGGGCTGGCGTAAATTTCCGGAATCCGTCTCACCACAACGGTAGCTAAATTTAGCGATCGTCGCCAAACAGCACATTACCAATCGTAATTAGGGCATCAATATGAGCAAAAATATGAGGATGCGCTGGCGAAGATTAGTTTTAGGCGTAATTAGATTAGCGCTCATCGCGATCGCGATTTTATTTACGACTTCTGTCTACGCTCAAGGTGTGGAGCCGCGCTGGTTTGCGATTAAAACGATCGATGTCCAGCTAGCGGGGTTAGATCCGGCTTTTGAAGGTTATAAAATCGTCCAACTGACGGATCTACACGCCCGCTCGGGAATTATGGATCGCACGACGCTGGCTAAAGTTGCCCGCATTGCCACCGCCCAACAACCCGATCTAATCGCCCTGACGGGGGACTATATTACCAGTGGTGCGAGTAAGTCCGAAGAAATGCTCGCTAACGCCTTTAGTCTGCTCCAAGCCAAAGATGGTGTCGTCGCTATCATGGGCAATCACGATCGCGGTGAAGATAGTAGCCCCCTAGAGCGTGCCTTTACCGCAGGTAAAATAAAACTGCTCAATAATGCCGTCCATTCGATCGAACGCCAAGGTAGCCGCCTGAATATTGCTGGTGTCGATGATGTCTGGCTTCGTCGGGCAAATCTGCCCCAGACAATCGCCCAATTACCGAATACTGGTGCGAACATCTTACTAGCACACGAACCCGACTTTGGCGATATTGCAGCGGCTAGCTATCAGTTTGAACTGCAACTTTCGGGGCACTCTCACGGCGGGCAAATTGTGTTACCGTTTGCGCCGAGAGTCACACCACCCTGGGGGAAAAAATACATTAATGGACTATATCATCTGGGCGCGATGCAATTGTATGTCAGTCCAGGTGTCGGTACTACCGGGCCACCCAAAGCCAGATTTAACTGTCGTCCCGAAATCTCAGTAATTGTCTTACATCATGTGTAGAAGGGAATAGGGGATAGGGAATAGGGAATAGGGAATAGGGGATAGGGGATTGGTAATGCGATCGAGTACTAACAACTTCCGGTGGCGGCATGGCTCGCTCCCCGAGTACTGCCAGCAAGCTTCGAGCTGCTGGAGATTAGGCATTAGGCGTAGGATCGGTTGCATCGCTCATCAGGCGCTGTCTGCCGCGTTGAATGGCGTGGAGGATATCGGTAAGCTGATACTCCATATTGTGTAAAACGCGATCGGCATATTCATCCGCGCCATCTTGAGTCTGCTGACATTCTAGCTCTACTTGTGCCCGCATCCGGTCGAGGTCTTGGAGATGGCGATCGCCGATCCGCTGCATTTCTAGGGTTGTTTGTTGTCGGAGTTGCTCGCACTCCGAGATCGCCGCTTGCCGGATTTGCTGGGCTTCGCGTTCGGCGCGATCGATAATTCCCACTTCATTGGCGACTTGATAGGCGCGTTGATTTGCCTCAGCGAGAATCTGCTGCGCTTGCCCAGCCGCTTCTCTAATCAAGCGATCCTTATACTGCAATACTTCTTGCGCCGTAGCGATTACTTCTGGTAACTGCTCGCGAATTCTGTCGATCTGCTGCAAAATTTCTTCCTCATCGATCATTGTTTTACCAGTCAATGGTACGCGAGGACTATTCAAAATTCGGCTTTCTAACCGCTCGATCGCGGCAAATACCGCCGCAGATTCCAGATTTTTTGCTTGAATGCTTGGCACGATCGAACGGTCTTCTAAGATGCTAGCGTAGCTTTGGTCTGCTACTGCTGGATAGTGGGAGTGTTGTAACATTGGTAAATTTCCGAGGCAACATGAGGTGAGACAAGGTGATCGATCGAGCCGTTGAATCTAGCGATTTCCTTGACAATACTACTGCTGAGGAAACCATACTCTGTGGAAGTTGCTAAAAACACTGTTTCAATCTCTGTAGACAAGGTTTTGTT
>NZ_JANLWO010000420.1:0-3748 GCF_031364565.1 Chamaesiphon sp. OTE_20_metabat_361 | reverse complement strand
GGGATTGGCACGACTTCATTGGTTGCCGATCGAGTCCGCGAGGTCAGCGAGCAATGGGTCAAAGACGGCAAAATCGATCCCGACCAAGCGAAATCATTTGTTGACGACTTGATGGGGCAAATGAAGCTAGATCCGGCTAATTTTGAGATTCAGATGCAGCGACTGATTCGCAACACGATGCAAGATCTCGGCGTACCGCGTCAAGCAGAAATGGACGAGCTACGCGGTAGAATCGACCGACTCGAACGCCAAATCCGCGAAATGGAAAATAAATCTTGGAAATAGCTTAGGACAGCGCAAGTGTTGATAATGCCTGAAAACTAGCTGGTGGGCAGCGGCTCCCGTTCCTCGGGGAACCCGAGGGTTTAGGGAGACAAGACAGTGCCCACCCTACTACCTACCATCTACCATTCACCCTCTACCCTCTACCCCATGTCGATCGCATTTAGCAAATATCAAGGATTAGGTAACGATTTTATCCTGATTGACAATCGACACAGCGAGACGCCGATTCTCGATTCAGATGAGGCAATTATCTGGTGCGATCGACATTTTGGCATCGGTGGTGATGGGGTAATTTTTGTGCTTCCCGGACAAAATGGCACCGATTACACGATGCGGATTTTTAATTCTGATGGTTCGGAACCAGAAATGTGCGGTAACGGCATCCGATGTATGGCAAAATTCATTGCCGAATTAGAAGGCAAAATAGATCTAGCCGCCACTTATAAAATTCATACCTTAGCGGGTGTAATTACCCCAGAAATCTTGCCAGAGGGCGAAGTACGTGTCGATATGGGCGAACCGCGATTGCTGGCTGCAGAAATTCCGACTACGTTGGGGACGCCAGATGATAAGGTGGTGAACCAATCGGTGGAAGTCGATGGCACAGCTTGGACGGTTACATGTGTGAGTATGGGCAACCCTCACTGCATGACTTTTGTGGAGGATGCCAATGCCATAGCCCTGGCACAGATCGGGCCAAAATTCGAGCATCATCCTGTTTTTCCCCAGCGCACTAATACTGAATTCGTTCAAGTTATCCGCCCCGACTATCTGAGAATGCGCGTCTGGGAACGCGGCGCAGGAATCACGCTTGCGTGCGGTACGGGCGCTTGTGCGACGGTAGTAGCCGGAGTCCTCACAGGTAAATCCGATCGCAATTGTACGGTAGAATTACCTGGTGGCTGTCTGTATATTGAATGGTCGCTTGATGACAATCGCGTCTACATGACTGGGCCTGCTGAGTTAGTATTTACAGGGACAGCAGGATAAAATTTGAGGGAATAATGATGATTACCACAATTGAAACCGATCGCGAAATATTAGAAAATCTCACCCAGCTTAGCAGTGAAGACATCTTACCCCATTATTCACAATTAGCTTGCTACTCCAACTCGAATCGATCGATTATACTCCAGTCAATTTTACGCGCCCGCTGCTGACCGATATCTCCTTGAGTCTAACTGCGGGGGAATCGATTACGCTAACTGGCATCACAGGCGCGGGTAAAAGTACCCTCATGCGGCTGATAAATCGCCTCAGTGAGCCAACAGCCGGACAGATATTACTAAATGGTGAAAACTATCGATCGATACCGCCAAAGACCTTGAGACAGCGAGTAATGTTAGTCGCTCAGGAGCCAAAGTTATTGGGGCTGAAGGTACGCGACGCGCTGGCTTATCCATTACAATTGCAATCGATCGGGACTGAAGAAATCAAACAACGCATCGTTACGATTACCGAACAGTTGGAGATTCCCAGCGACTGGTTCGATCGGACGGAATTACAATTATCTACCGGACAAAAACAAATTGTCTCAATCGCCAGAGGCATCATTACCCAACCCCAAGTTTTACTAATTGACGAACCGATCGCAAATTTAGATTTTACTACTGCCGAACGTGTATTAAGAACGATAAATGACATTACGCGATCGCAACAAGTCGGCACGATCGTCATCAATCATCAATTAGAATTAGCCGCCAAATTTAGCGATCGCTTGCTGTATTTACAAGATGGAAAACTCGCGATCGATAGAGCCACTAGCGCGATCGATTGGCACGATCTCCAGCAACAAATTCGCATATCCGAGGAGCAATCTATAAGTGAGTGGGACTAAATATCACTGTGGCATTGTATTCGCCCAGAATCTAGATATTCCGCGCCACCCTCATGGCTTTTAATACTAGACCTCACGTTAAGTTAATCTGCTATAGCCCGATCGAGGGTGTAAATTTATTTGACAATGGCTGGATCGTTCGCGTCAACGGCGCGTACCAGGGGATTTGTATCTACCGCAAACCAGTGGCAAGTCCATCCCTGTTATCGTTATTTCCCACGGTGTCGCCGAAGATCGCACCACTTATGCTTATTTAGCCGAGCATCTAGCATCCCACGGATTTGCTGTCGTCGCCCTCGAACATGTCGGCGGCGATGCCAATCGGTTTCGGCAGTCTTTTTCCAGTCTGGCTCCCGCTCCCAACGCTACCGAACTACTCGAACGTCCGCGCGATGTCTCGTTCTGGTTAGATGAGTTGCAACGCAGAGCAAAAGCCGATTCTACCCTCCAAAAACTCGATCTCCGTCAGGTGGGGCTAGCAGGGCATTCTCTCGGCGGTTATAAGATTTTGGCTTTGGCAGGTGCCCAGATCGATTTCGAGTGTGTCAAGCGCAGTTGCAACCCCAATCGTTCGCTAAATCTCTCTGTCTTGCTCCAATGTCGGGCGAACGAACTCAAACCCCAAGCCTATCGCCTCCAAGATCCTCGAATTAAAGCGATCTTTGCCATCAATCCCCTCGGTAGCACTCTATTTGGCAAGCAAGGCTTGAGCCAAATTCGCATTCCCGTATTCCCGATCGGTGGTAGCGATGATGTCGTCACACCTGCGGTACCGGAACAAGTTTATCCATTTACCTGGTTACAAACGCCGGATAAATATCTCGCAATCATGCTCAAAGGGACGCATTTTTCTACGCAAAATATCTCCAAGAGCGATAGTATTTTCCCAGTTGCTGATAGTTTTCTCGGCCCAGATTCAGCCCGCGCCCAAGTTTATACCAAGGCTCTCAGTTTAGCTTTTTTTCAAGCCCATTTAGCCGATCGTCGTGAATTTCAGGTTTATCTCAATGCTGGTTATGCTAAATCCTTGGCACAGCCGCGCCAGAACATTTCCCCGACAACTAACTTAGCTAGTAATAATCCCTTGTTGGGACTCAATTTAGTCCGATCGACTGCCGCTGAATCGTTGGCGCAATCCCTTGCGACAGACACTTCTCGCGCCCCTAAGCTTCAGCCATAGGTTTAAGAAAGTTTCGTTCAAACAACGTTCCCGATCGTCGCCGAATACTTACTGTCCGCGCCCTGGTTTACAATCAACAAAACCCAGAGCTTCGGTGTCTAGAAAACTAGCGATCGCCATCTCAACAACTGCTTCGATCGGGTATTCTATTTCAGTAGCTCGATCGATTAAAGCCGTGCGAATCCGTTCGGGTAATCGCAATAAAATGACTTCAGCATCAGAGGGGGAGAGTTGTTCGTGAAGTTGAGCTTGCATAAATTTACATCTCTGCTGGAATTTGAACGTTATATGGTGGCTCGGTTGCTCTGAGCATGATAGCTTCTAGTTCTAATAGTAGCTTGGGGTTTCCTGAGTATGCAATCGCTTGTACTGCAATCCTGACGTCTTCGTCATGATACTTATCGAGCCATGCCCACAAAAAAGCTTTATGCCCACCGTTGAATCGT
>NZ_JANLWO010000347.1:0-10648 GCF_031364565.1 Chamaesiphon sp. OTE_20_metabat_361 | reverse complement strand
AGGGTGGGCAATGCCCACCAACTAGGTTTCAGGCATAATCTATTTTATAAATAACTGCACCTACCTACTTAATTGACGAAGACAATACTAACAAAGATTTTGTTTTTGCTTTCGCAGGAAGTCTAGTCACTATTCACTCTCCACTAAAATACTATCCCTCCTGTGCGCCTAGCGTTTTAAGTTCATTGATTTGCGCTTTTGTCAAGCCCTCCACGCCACCAATCTTCATCCCCTCATAGGGACGAGCGGCGCGGCGGGTCGAGAGCGCATTCCCAGCGGCTACATCCCACCGTCGAATCGTTTCATCTTCACTGGCACTAGCCAGAAATCGACCGCAACCGCTGACGGCAATACACCAGACCCAACTCTGATGCCCGGTAAAAGTATCGGTACACAGTCCGGTTTCCATCGACCAGACTTTCACCGTTCGATCGGAAGCACCGCTATATAGCCACTTACCATCCGGACTGTAAGCAAGGGATAAAATCCAGCCTTCATGTCCGGTGAGAGTGTGGCACAGTTCCCCCGTTGCGATATTCCACAGTAAAATCTGCCGATCCATCCCACCGCTAGCGAGAATTGTCCCGCCCGGATCGAAAGCCACCGCGATCGCGCGATTGGTATGCTGGGAGAGAGTATGTAGTGGCGTGCTATCGTGAATATTCCAAATTTTGACAGTCCGATCTTCACTGGCGCTGGCAATTAGATCCAGCTCGGGATGATAAGCCAAGCCGCCGATCCGATCGGTATGTCCCATGCGAACATGTACGCAGCGCCATCGATGCGTATCCCAGACTCTAATGCTCAGATCGCCACCGCTACTGACTAAATATTTACCATCAGGACTATATACGAGTGCCAAAACGATCTCTGAATGTCCCCGGAGCAACTGAATACAGCTCAAAGAGCTAGCATCCCAAATTCTAATCGTCCGATCGTCGCCACTGCTGGCAAAAGTCAATCCGTGCGGATCGTAAGCAACAGCATGGATCGATTTAGTATGTCCGGCTAGTTGGTGCAGACAAGTCTGTCGATCGATTGCCCAGACTCTCACCTGAGCATCCCGACTCGCCGTAATTAAGTTCTGACCGTCGGGACTCCAGGCGATCGATTTAAACCAGTTGATATAACCATTGAGCGCCTGCAAACACTTACCATCACTGACTTGCCAAAACCGAATCGTCCGGTCTTCACCCCCACTAGCAATGCGATGCCCGTCCGGATGAAAGGCGACCGACCAGAGCCTGTCGCTATGTCCCTCCAAGCGATGCAAACAATGACCGTCGCTAGTGCGCCAAATCCGTAACAAACCACCCACCCCCGCACTGGCAAACTGCGAGCCGTCAGGACTAAAGACCGCCGACCAGATCTCGTTACCATGTTCGGTCAGTACTAGCCGAGAACGATCGATCGCGGGCACTAGCTCCTCAGAGACATCCCACAGCCGCAAGCTGCCATCCAAACTACCGCTGACGACTGTTTTGCCATCAGGATGATAATCGACGCTTGTGACCAGGTTTTCATGGCCGGAGAGAAGGCGATCGCACCGACCAGTTGCCACATCCCAGATCCGCACCGTCCGATCGGCACTACCACTCACTAACTGCCGTCCGCTCGGGTGAAATTTGACATCCATCGACCAGTCCTGATGTCCCTCGAACTGGCGAATACAGGTGCCCGTTTGCACATCCCAGTAATAGATGAGATTGTTAGCACTACCGCTAGCTAAATACCGACCGTCGGGACTAAAGCTAAATCCCAAACTGTGGATGCCATCGCCGATCGTTTTCAGGCAAGTACCATCTTGAAGATCCCACAGCTTAATACACAGATCGTCGCTAGAACTGGCTAGGTACCGACCGTCAGGACTAAAAGCGATCGCCCGCACCCAATTGGTATGTCCCGAGCAAGTTAGCAAACATTGACTCTCAGCCACAGACCACAAGCGAATTTCACCGCTGCTATCGCTAGCCGCTAGCATGTGACCGTCTGGACTATAAGCGATCGCCAACACACTGCTAAAAGTTTGCGTAAAAGCACAATCGACCAGTGGCGAATGCGTAAAATCGACCCCGACTAAATCGATGCCGACTAAGTATGCCTGCTGGATGACTAATTCCGAACAGTCCAAGTCGGTTAAATCCAGCTTGAGATGAATGAGAAAATTGAGTAAATTACCAGCAAAATATCCGGCTTGCAGCGAATGAGATCTTTGCCAATCGGCTAACATTTGGCGCAGATGCCGACCGATGTGGTGCGAATTGCCAATTTTTGTCCGCAGCCTGTCGATCGCGGGTTGGACGATCGTCCGTAATTGTGCCAGCCGCAGATATTCCTTGGCATTTGCCTGAGCGATGGCGTGAGTATTCACCAGAAAAGGTTGCTGTTGCTCGATCTCGATACAAATCTGCTCGACAAATTTACCCGTGACATATTCCATCACCATCGGCTGTAACGACCAGTGCCGCTTGCCGCGCTCCATCTGTTCGGCAGGGGAAAAAATCATACTGCGGCGGCGTAAAGATTGGAGCGTACTCAGCAGATAATCGGCCTGACGGTGGTCGTTCCAAGCCGGATGGAGCGATCGCGCCAAATCGCCACTCGACATCGGTTCGCGCCCGATTGCCAGCCAGTACATCACCTGCTGCTCTTCGGGAGTCAGCCGCTCCCATTGCTGCTCCAGCAAAACGTGAATGTCGGTAAATCCCAACTTTTGCGATCGCAGGTAGTGCAAAATTTCGCCTGCATCCCCATCAGCGACCTCCTGGACAGTGGCAGCAATCAGTTGAAAGGC
This sequence comes from Chamaesiphon sp. OTE_20_metabat_361, assembly GCF_031364565.1. NCBI lineage: Bacteria > Bacillati > Cyanobacteriota > Cyanophyceae > Gomontiellales > Chamaesiphonaceae > Chamaesiphon > Chamaesiphon sp. OTE_20_metabat_361. The sequence goes on along the minus strand of NZ_JANLWO010000347.1, from coordinate 7,854 downwards.
GAGGGGATTACCACCACAATAACGATCGATCTCTGCCCATTCTAATGAGTCGAGCGGCAGACAGCCCCGATCGGCAAAAATTCTTTGTCCGGCAGTAGCATCCAATCCCGGCAAAATTAGCGTTCTGACTTTAGCATTAATCCCTTCAAGCTGACTAATTTCCGTCGGTTTTTCCCGACTGGTAATCAGCAGACAACTTTGATGATTCATCCGACCTAACATACTAAATAGATCGCCATAGTCTGCGTAGCCCGATCGATACTGTCCCACCTGCGCCCCTGCTTGGAAGATGGATTCGACATTATCCAAAACGATCGCACAGCGCTGCCGCTGACAAATTTCGAGTAAAAATTCGAGCTGCCCACAGACTAAATTGGGGATGGAATCTAACTCTAACTGACTGACTTCACCAACTTTTAATCCCAGCGAGACGAGCAGAGTGCGAATTAATTCGGGAAGCAATTCCTTGAGCGGTAAAGGATTGAGTAAACTCCGCCACACGATACAACTAAATCGATTCTCGTACCGAGAGGCTTCGCCAACGGGATCGAGCCGATCGGGATCGGCAGCAATGTCAGCTTGTAGCTGCTGCAACATTTTGATGGCGATCGTGGTTTTACCCATACCGCCCATCCCCAAAATAGCTACCAACCGACAGCGATCGGCAACCAGCCACCGATAGAGGCGATCGCGTTCGAGATCGCGTCCGTAAAATGCGGAGATATCGATCGCCTCTTCCCAGTGAATCCCTGACTGCTTTGGCTCGTGCTTGAGAGATTGTTGACTTGCCGCAACCGATTCAAGGATCTGGCGAAAATTACCCTTGGAAACTTTGGTTTGGGTCGCGATCGACAACATCCGCCAGACTTGTGCGCCCACGCCTTTAATATAAGTACAGTCATAGCCAGCCGCTGTAGCTAGATCGCGATAAGACTGACCGTGCCATGCTGCCCTAAATACCATTTCTTGTGGTGGCGTCAGGTATTTTGGGGCTAGCAATTCTTTGACGATCGCCTCAGCACGCTCTACTTCCATCCACGATTCTCCATCACAGTCAACATTGATATTAATCAAGATAACCGATTGACTGCGATGATGTCTTTTTGTATAGTTTACTACATTTTGGGACGGCTTTGCACCAGTGCCGAATCGACCGGAACGGTTTGGAGTATGCGCCCAATTGCCCGATCGCCCCGACGACCGCCCACCATCATCAGCCGATGTGCCAGAACGCAGACAGCCAGCTCCTTGACATCATCTGGCATAGCATAAGCTCGCCCCTGAAGCCATGCCCAAGCTTGAGTCGCCCGGTAGAGTGCCACTGCACCGCGCGGACTGACACCCAGCGCGATCTCGCTATCTTGACGCGTCGCCCGCACCAAATCGACAATGTATTGCGAGATCGCCACATCGACAGTGACGGCACGACACTGGTACTGGATCGCTTGAAGCTGCTCGATCGAGATACATGGTTCGAGCTGTTCTACCGACCCCCCAGCCGCCAATCCTTGCAACATCTGGAGTTCTTCAGCAGCAGCAGGATAACCCAAACTCAGCGAGATCGTAAATCGATCCATTTGTGCTTCTGGTAGCACAAACGTCCCGTGGGACTCGATCGGATTTTGAGTCGCGATCGTAAAAAACGGTGCCGCCACCGCCCGCGAATGACCATCCAAAGTAACTTGCCGCTCTTCCATCACTTCGAGTAATGCCGACTGGGTGCGGGGAGTCGCCCGATTGATCTCATCGGCTAATAATATATTCGTAAAAACTGGCCCAGCAATAAATTCAAATTCACGGCTGCCGGGATTCCAAATATTAGTGCCCGTAATATCCGAAGGCAATAGATCCGGCGTACACTGAATCCGCTGAAATTTACCATCGATCGATTTGGCTAAAGATTTGGCGAGCAAAGTCTTACCAACTCCGGGGACATCTTCGAGTAAAACGTGTCCGCCAGCTAATAAGGCTGTCAAGACCAACTGAATCTGCCGATCCTTACCAACAACTTGCCCAGCGATATTTTGCTTAAGTCGATCGATCGGTGCAGAGGAAACAATAGTAGGCATAGGTTGTAACTGGTGTAGGATAAACCGCGATCGAGGCATGATGCGGTATCACTCTATATTTCCCAATTTCACACCCAAAAGAGATGGGAGATTGGGTAAAAGGTAAGAGGTAAAAGGTAAAAGGTAAGGGTAACTCCGACTTCCCTAGCTCCTCGTCTCTTAGTCCCCTAGTCCCCCCATCTCCCATCTCCCATCTCCCATCTCTCTTAGCGTCTCAATCCAGCTACCACGCCACATCTAGTGTCTTGAGTTTCGATCGAAATTCAGCGTACAATTTAACTCCGTTCCTAGCATTCATGGTATTGATGTACTATAATAGATCGTAAATCTACCCAACTTGACGCTGATTTCGATGAAGGGCAATCCCCTAGCTAAATTCCGAATCCAGCATCCTAAATTTGTGCATCACCAATAACTCATTCGCCCCTTTTTGGTGTCCCCCCATGTTAGTAGCCTCCAAACCTGCCACGGTTGTAACCAATCCGCAAAGTCGATTTGTCACCAAATCGGCAGTTGCCATGCACCTCAAGCGATCGCCAGAAGACATTTATAAAGTTAATTGCTGGCGATATGTAGTGCATGTTGTTGGCAAAAAGACCAGTACATTCGTTAGTTATGCCGACTTACCGCCGATCGTCGGCGTTGCATTACCCAATCATCGCGATGTCCGCGCTTGGCGCAAACGCTGGAAGAAATACGACCAGATCGCACCCTTATTCTGGCATAATTTTTATGCCGAAAAATTACGTCAAGTCCAGACGATGACCGAACTCCAAGCCTGGGAAGAAGTACTTAGCTACGTCGGTTTTGGCTTACCAGAGTCCAGCCGAATTGAATTAGAAGGCATCTGTGCGGAGATGACTCATTTTTTGATTAGTCATGCAGCTTAGAGGGTGTTTGAAAAGTCTAATTGCTCCGTTCCTAGTGGGTAAATCCCCCTAATCCCCCTTAAAAAGGGGGACTAAGATCCGGCTCTGAGCAAGCGCATCCTTGGGGGTTGGGGGATTTAGATCTCAAAACGAAGTCCAACAGGCTTGTGTGTACACCGTAGTTTAAGAAAGGGAGCAAGAGTTAGAGTATTAGAGTGGGAACAACCACCCTGAAAAATGGGTTTACCGTACCTGTACAAATCGTGGGAATTTGAGATGATAGATGTATCGACAAAAACCAACTCAGGCACCCAACGATGAACTTCAATATTCACTCCCTGCATAACTGGTATCGTAGTTTATTACAAAATCCTAAATATCGCTGGTGGGTTGTTGCCGCTTCTGTTGTTTACTTAGTTAGCCCGATCGATCTAGTTCCTGATTTTTTACCTTTCGCTGGACTAGTTGATGACACATTGATTATCTCGCTCTTAGTTGCCGAAGTGTCTCAAATTGCCAAAGCAAAACTTCAGTCAAAAAGTAATCGCGTGACCGTCAATAAAACCGATGTGTCCGTTCAAGTGGTTGACGTACAGCCAATTCAATAATTATTCTGGTTGGTAAAGACATTAAAAAAGGTAGGGATAATTCATAAATTATCCCTACCTTTTTTAATGTCTTTAAATGTAGGGTGGGCAATGCCCACCAATTCAAAACAGCGATCGATCGATTAAAATCAAACCATCATATCGAGTCTTAACCCTTAAATTTCTCAGCAATGCGTTTCATTGCTTCTTCCACATTTGCGCGACTATTAAATGCCGAAATGCGGAAATAACCCTCACCCGCAGCACCAAAACCCGAACCAGGAGTACCGACAACATGACAGTTAATTAATAACTTATCAAAGAAGTCCCAACTAGATAAACCATTGGGAGTTTTTACCCATACATAGGGAGCATTAATCCCGCCATGCACTTCCAATCCCGCCGCCGTCAGTTTGTCGCGAATGATGCGAGCATTCTCCATATAAAAGCCAATCAATTCCTTGACTTGAGCTTTACCTTCTGGTGAATAAACAGCTTCCGCACCACGTTGGACGATGTACGAAACACCATTAAACTTTGTCGATTGGCGACGATTCCAAAGTTTCCATAGCTCCACATCGCTACCATCGGCGGCTTTAGCCGTGAGTGTCTTTGGTACTACCGTCAACGCGCAGCGAGTCCCGGTAAAGCCAGCATTTTTGGAGAAAGAGCGGAACTCGATCGCGCAATCCCGCGCACCTTCGATTTCATAAATCGAATGCGGTAAACTCGGATCGGTAATAAACGCCTCATACGCCGCATCAAAGAAGATAATCGAGCCATGCGCTTTGGCATAATCTACCCAAGCTTGGAGGTGCGCTCGTGTCGCCGTCGCACCAGTAGGATTATTTGGGAAACACAGATAAATCAAATCGACTTTCTGACTGGGAATTTGGGCGGTAAAATCATTCTCCGCCGTAATCGGTAGATAAACTAAACCACCATATTCGCCCTTATCGTTGGCGTCGCCAGTATTACCCGCCATGACATTGGTATCGACATAAACGGGGTATACGGGGTCGGTAACGGCGATCGTGTTGTCGTGTCCGAAAATGTCGAGAATGTTGCCACAGTCGCATTTAGAGCCATCTGAGATGAAGATTTCCGACGAATCGATCGCACATCCTCGCGCTTGAAAATCATTGGTCGCGATCGCTTCTCGCAACCAAGCATAACCCTGTTCGGGGCCATAACCTTTAAACTTTTCCCGATCGCCCATATCCTCGATCGCAGTTGTCATCGCCGTGCGACACGCGACTGGTAATGGTTCGGTGACATCCCCAATCCCCAAGCGGATAATTGGCGCGTCAGGATTAGCTTGAGCGAAAGTGTTGACGCGTCTGGCAATTTCGGGAAACAGGTAGCCAGCTTTAAGTTTTAGGTAGTTATCGTTAATAGTTGCCATATATTTGTGTCGCGAATCGTCATTCAACAGCTTACCGCATCGGGGTAAGGGTTTAGAGCCGCGATCGCCCAGCCAATCTGAATCAATGCTGCTATGCTATGTAACTGCAAAAGGGAGAGCATTTAATCAAATGCTCTCCCTTGATTTATTATCGTTGCCGATCCTTGAAACTCAAACTAACTTAATGTCAGTCTCGATCGACAGCGGTCTATTTTTTAGCAGCGCCACTCAACTTCTTTCTCATCCGTAGAGCTGCTGAACCACCGACGAGCGTACCGATGACTGTAAAAGGCTCGGGAACGGCGGTAGGATCGACTGGGCCAGCTACAATACCATAGTTACCACCACCAGTAGTCGATCCATCACCAACAGTAAAGGAAAGTACTTGGGCTGTCGTACCATCAGCACCGTTCAAAATCGTGCCAATACCATTACCATTTGTGAATCCAAAGTTTACAGCTCCACTGTTAAGAGAATTAAGTGAAAATGGGTTCCCACTTGCAATGTTCACAGTAGTTCCACTTCCAAACGCAAATGATAATGCATTGGAAAGAGTGAATGTGCTGGCAGTATTTTTGGTGAAGGTACCCACCGGAGACGATATTGATTGGAAGGAAGATGGAGCTAATGATGAAGCAGTATTTGTCCCTGATGGTACAGTCAAGGTGTTTGACAAAATGGAGGCGTTGTTGCTTGGTGTGTTGAAATTGATTGTGAAGTTTCCACCGACAGCAGTGGAATTCAACTGTGTGTAGAAATCTGACGTTAAACCTGTAAAATTTAACTGACCACCATTGAAAGTAGCCGCGCCTGCTGATTCACCAAAAAATACAGCCGCAACACCCATTGCCAAGCCACTAATTGCGATCGCTTTAGTAATGCTATTAATCTTCGAGAAACCTTTAAAGCTTGGTAAATTCGTTAATCGCTCGGTCTTCATGGTAAATTTCCTATTTTTGAGTACAATTTGTCTTTACAAACTAATGTTTTTACGGCTGTTGCAAATTAGTACATGAAATTTGCGATTTTTTACGACAAATGCCAACCTGATTTCATCGTAGCGCGAGATTTACATTGGCTCGATCGGTAATATTTTTTTCAGCGAATTGGCTTAGTCATGACAGCTCAAATGCGAATATACACAAATATTGAAATAAATCTACCGTCAAATCAAAGTTAACCTCAACATTTAAGCTAAATAGCTTATATTTATCTCAAAATTAAGATTATTTTGTTGTTAAATACTTTTGTCAACAGTCAAAAATACTAATTATTATAAATATCCTGGGAGCGGAGCGCGATATCTTTACCACCTTCAAGACTTATCATCTAGCCTGCCAGTCCACATGGATTAGCAGGCTAGATAAGGTTTGTTAGGATACCCAAAGCGGAGTATGAAATCTACCTTACTTTTGGTAAGTATGCAGGCCGATAATCGACGATCTCTATCGATCGAGACAAGATCGAGCGAGTATAACTTCAGCTATTAGGCAACTAAGTTACTGATAAAATTAGGGAAATAGCTAGTCAATTATCGCGATCTTGGCACTCTTAAACAGGTTATTCGACATCATAAACGTGTCGTTTTTTACAATAATCGAATCGAATGGTGGCTAACACCAAATTTAGATCGCGAATTATCGATGTGAGTAGTCACGAGATCGAGATTAGAGGTGATATTTGAGAGGATTCACAGCTCGATCGTGAGACAATATCCTCAGAAAATGTTGGAAAAGGATCGGGTAGCACTCGTAAACTGTAGAAAATCCCACCGGGAACGAAGCAATTGGACTTTTCAGACATCTTCTAAAAGTAAGAGTCAATCATCAAAAGCGCGTGCCGAGCCGACATACTCAGGTAACAATAACCGATCGGCGATACCCGCGCAGCCGCCGGGAATAGTTTGCCGCGCAGCCGAGCCGCACCACTGACAACAATATTGCTGCTGCTCGACAGACATGCCACGCACGTTGGTAAAGTCCACATCTTCGACTACGGCACCGCTAAACTCTCCAGTGATATAGTCTGGAGATCGATCGGGAATTCGCGGGCTAGCATGTTCGAGATTACCATAAAAAAATCGCGTACCTTTGATGTCGGCACCGCTTAAGTTAGCCTGATAGAGGATAGTTCTCGATAAGTTAGCGCCGATCAGATTGCAGCCACTTAAATTAGTCCGAATCGCGTTAGCATCGCTCAGGTCGCTCCAGCGCAAGTCACTTGCCGAGATATCTGTACCCGCAAGCATTGCGCCCAAATCGATGACCCTCACGCCACAAATGCGGTCTTCATCATAGCCGCCATTACCATTGAGCACCACTTTACCTAGTCGTAGATCGCGTTGCAGGGGAGTCAACAGATGAGAGCGCGACAAAAAGCGAATTACCCGTGCTTTCCCCTCAGCATTGATACTCCCGAGCAGTGCCGCCGTGCGCCCTACCGCAAAAGCCCGCTTCTGCGGCCAATCTTCCAAGAAGCCATCATCATCGAGCACCAGATCGGAAATTCCTTGAAAGTAATTATCGACCGTCTGTTGCTGTGTCAGGATATTTTGTTGGTGATTGAGTCGGTTTTGCTCGATCGTCAAATCGCGAGAGACGATATACTGTCGCCAGGAAACGTATGCCGCGATCGTGGCAATAGCCATTTGTCCCAAGGCTCCACCCCACAACCCCAAGGCTCCAATGGTATTCCAATCGGTACTTGGAGACGAAGTACTCAGATAATTAAAAAATCCACAAATCTTGAGTAAGGAGACAATTGCTACTAGAAGTGTAATCGCGGTAACTAACCGCAATTGTTGGTCTGAAGAGAGCGATTTTGGCAGGCGGTGACGGCTACCTTGGTAGAGAATCGGCACGGATAATCCGAGCGATATCGCACAACCTGCCACAGTAAGACCGACATTTTTAGACCACAATCCA
>NZ_JANLWO010000310.1:0-3619 GCF_031364565.1 Chamaesiphon sp. OTE_20_metabat_361 | reverse complement strand
GTCTTTAGTAAATTAGGAGTTTGATACTAGTGAGTAGAGTTGGGATTGGGATTCGCACGGCAACCAAACGCAAAGAACGTGCCGCCGGACAGATTCATGTCTACGACGGTACGGGTAAAGGCAAATCCCAAGCAGCATTAGGGGTAGTACTCAGATCGATCGGCTTGGGAATTGAAGCAGGTGCGGATACGCGGATTTTGCTAGTACAATTTCTCAAAGGATCGGAGCGGGACTACGATGAAGATGCCGCGATCGCCGCACTGCAAAAGAGTTTTCCCCATTTGATCGATCGAGTCCGGACTGGGCGCTCTGAATATTTTGGCAAAGACGAAGTTACCGATTTCGATCGCGCCCAAGCCCATCGCGCTTGGACAGTGGCTAAAGGAGCGATTTATTCCGATCTCTATTCCGTGATCGTCTTGGACGAACTCAGTCCCACTCTCGATTTAGGATTACTGCCCATTGCTGAAATAGTCGATATTCTCCAATCCAAACCCAATCATCTCGAAGTAATTGTCACCGGGAGAGATGCACCCGCTTAGCTGATCGAGATTGCCGATTTACATTCCGAGATGAGAGCGCACCACCATCCCGAAGCCGCAGCCCAAGGCATTGAAGGGATTGAAATCTATACGGGTGCGGGGAAGGGTAAATCTACCAGCGCTCTGGGCAAAGCACTACAAGCGATCGGGCGCGGCATCGGTCAAGATGAATCCCATCGGGTACTGATCGTCCAATGGCTCAAAGGCGGTACGGGTTATACCGAAGACGCCGCGATTGATGCCTTGAAGAAAAGCTATCCGCAACTAGTAGATCACCACCGTTGTGGTAGCGACGCGATCGTCTGGCGTGGTAAACAGCAAGAAATCGACTTCATTGAGGCACAGCGGGGCTGGGAGATAGCCAGTAGTGCCATTGCCTCGGGATTGTACAAAACGATCGTTCTGGACGAATTAAACCCCACTGTAGACCTCGATCTGCTCCCTCAAGAACCGATCGTTCAAAGTTTGCTCGACAAGCCTAAAGGTACCCAAGTAATCATCACCGGGCGCTGTTTCAATACTCCCGCTTACTTTGATATTGCCAGCGTTCACTCCGAAATGATCTGTCACAAACATTATGCCGATAATGGTGTAGATCTCCGTCGAGGTGTGGATTTTTAACTTTATTCACACCGACAGGTTAGGGATATTTGCTGTGTTTGAGTACCCACAACGATTGAAATCGTCGCTGATGATGCAAAGTCCGCCTACGCGGACTAGCTAATCAGTCCGCGTAGGCGGACTTTGCATCACTAGCGGAGACTTTAGTCTCCAGGCAACTGAGCCAATAATTCAATCGCTTGCGGTAAAATTAGATGTTCCTGAATTTGCACCCGTGCGTGCAAAGTTTGGGCGGTATCATCGGGGAAAACGGGCACGGCGGATTGGACGATAATCGGCCCAGCATCTACTTCGAGACTGACTAAATGGACGGTACAGCCAGTAATCTTGACCTTAGCAGCCAGCGCTTGCTCGATCGCGTGAATGCCAGGAAAGCTCGGTAGGAGACTAGGGTGAATATTGATGACTCGATCGGGAAAAGCATCGATGAGGACTTGGGTAATCACCCGCATCCAACCCGCCATTACCACGCATTCCACCCGATGAGCCGCAAATGTAGCCACGATCGCCCGATCGAGTTCCGCCCGCGTAGGGTACTCGCGATGATCGAGTAATACTGTTGCAATCCCGCGCTGTTGGGCGCGATCGATCGCCTTAATTCCTGGTTTATTATGGATGAGTACGGCAATCTTTGCATTCAAGTTGCCACTCTCGATCGCGTTAGCAACTGCTTCAAAATTACTACCACTTCCTGATGCCATGATACCGAGGACGAGTGGCGGTGAATTGCGATCGACACTTAATGGAGCGGGCGAGATGAGGCTGGATATGTCGGTCATGGATGTGAGTAAATGGAAGATCGAGCAAAGTGCCCCAGATTGTTATAGCATTTCTAGCAACCGATTCTCTGTGCGATCGATCGACCGACTCGGACTGAAGGATCTGTTCTAAACTAGAAATTCACCCCATAATGATTGGGTAATATAAGAGAGTCGCCACAACTAGTCAGCGTCAAACCGATCGCGATTTACCAGCCACTATTTACTGTTAGAGCATGAGTTATACAGAAACTATCGAAAAATCATCAACCACCCGCAAACACGCTCCTAATTACCGCGTGTTGCTGCACAACGATGAATTTAATGCGATGGAGCATGTCGTCGAGATATTGATAACGACTATCCCCAACCTCTCGGCACCACAAGCAATTAATATCATGATGGAAGCCCATCAATATGGCATGGCACTAGTAATTGCCTGCAATCAAGAACATGCAGAACACTACTGTGATGTCCTCAAAAGTCACGGCTTGACTAGTACGATCGAGCCAGCCGATTAGGCTTTAGCCGTAGGGTGTGTTACTCCGCAGGATAACGCACCTAAGTTAAGACTACAATTTGGAATTTTATTTTCTGGTTAAGCCATAAGCTAATCTAGATCGCAACGGCTCAAAGTTCTAAATTGCAGATGATAAATCTCAATAATATTAAAAATTATCCAGCACCGGGCAGAATGTTCAGCTTTCTCCTGGTGCTAATTGTATTGTGGGTGCCCGGATTAGCCTTAATCTATCTGGGGATGTTTCTCACCCAGCAAAATCTCGAAGATCCTGGTACCAAGAACTTGCTCTCAATCCTGACGATGGGCTTACTCGCGATCGAGTTTATCGCGCTATTACCCTGGTGGGGGCGGAAGGTTTACCAACACCCCAACCTCTATGCGCGGTATGGATTGATGTTCACGCGTCAGAATGGACTATTGTTGCTCAAAGGACTCGCGATCGGCTCATGCTTTACATTTGCACTATTTATTACCCAAGGCTTACTCGGGTGGCTCACATGGCAAGCCCCGCGTTTATCCATCCTCCAATTAGCCCTAGAAGGTTCGGCAACTGCGTTAGGGGTCAGTTTAGCTGAAGAGTTATTTTTTCGAGGGTGGATGCTGGATGAATTAGAGCGAGATTACTCACAAACAGTTTCATGGATAGCGGCTGCTGGTTTATATGCTGCATTGCATTTTCTCAAACCGATTCCGGTGATTCTCGCATCTTTGCCCGCCTTCCCAGGATTATTTTTGCTTGGTACTGTAGTCATCATTGCCAAACGTCAAAATCGAAATCTGCTAGGGATGTCGATCGGTCTTCACACTGGCTTAGTGTGGGCTTTTTATATTGTCAATGTCGGAAATATGGTGAAATATTCCGGTCGAGTTTCGGATTGGATTACTGGCATCAATGGCAATCCGACCGCTGGACTACTCGGCATAATTTTCTTAGGAGCATTAGCTTTGACGATCTCGAATTTATCAGGTGTTAAGGTCGATCGCTAGCGGTTGAAGTCTCCAGGCTATTCTTAAGCACAGTATCGATACCTATTTAACACCCTCATGCGCGATCGAGCGAAATAGCTGCTATACTAGTACATTGTGGCTTTTTGCATACCACAATATTAATAATTAGTCAATTCGAGCGGATCTAATATGACCAAGCGTACTCTCGGCGGTACTAACCGCAAACA
>NZ_JANLWO010000230.1:0-5432 GCF_031364565.1 Chamaesiphon sp. OTE_20_metabat_361 | reverse complement strand
AAAGCAGAAGCAGAAGCAGTGAGTTTAAATCAATATATTAGCTCGGTACTGAGTAGAAGTGTAAATTAGAACTAACTTATCTACATTTTCGATTTACTAGATCGATCGCAATTTGGTATCTGGCGATCGATAGTGGGGCATCTATTGTGGGAGTGGAAGTTCCAATCTGGTTAACCGCGATCCAGTAGACATCTTGAATGGCAACGATCGCCCGCTCGTCTTGTTGCCAACTAACGATCGCGACATTATTAAAGCCAATTACTTCGCCACCACGATAAAAATATCTCCGAATTAATTGAGCCGATCGCACTAAAATATTACTATTGATAGCTGTCTTTTTAGTTAATTTAATCGATTTGGATCTGACTAAGCGTAACCTACCCCACCAATCTGGTTGAAAATCTCGGTGTCGGAACGGCGATAGAAAAGATTGCCATTGCATCAGGGGTGGTGTAAATGTACCGACACAAGTTCGCCTAAGCTCTGGTAATAACCATGCTTTGATCTTACTTTGCAGGAGCTTAGTTAAGACCTCTTGATTTTTGCAGGGACTGGCAGTGAATTGAACGATGTGAGTTAAATTATTGGCGCGATCGCGATAGGAAAACTCCATCGCTCCGGCATAATGAATATCGCCAGTCAAGACGATCGCGCGATCGCGAGTCCGCGCAACACAGTCGAGTAATTCTGCCACTGCATCGAGGCGAATATTCCAAGCATCACCCAGATCGGTTGCAAAAGTTTTACCATGACGGAGCTGATAATGATGTACCCAATCGATCGCTTTGAGTCCGAATAAATTAGTCGGCAAAATAATCAATATTTCTTTGCCTTGGGACTCTGAATTTAAGTAGTTAGTAATTTGAGCATTCAATCCAGACTTGCTCAATAATCGGGGAGCCGCAGTTAATTTGGCAGCTTGGGGATAACCTCTGTGAGTGCGAGTATCACAAACAATCGCCAGATAGCCACCACAATCGATCGCATAGTGCCAAGTCAAAGCTTGCGGATCGCGAGCTAAAATTAGATCCGCGCCATCAAGTTCAAATTCGGGTAAATTAGAATGTGGTTGACGGGGTGGCAATCCCACATATCGACCGATTTCGCATTCGATCCCTTCATCATAGCCCTGGGTATAAATCAACTCCGCCAACCAGCCAAACAACCGATAACCGCTCATCTCTGGCTCGAATTGGGCAGGCGTATTACCCCAAGCTTGAAATAAACTATAGGCGAGTAACGCGTTGCTGACAACTCGCCGCCCCAGCGGTTTGCCGAGTACCCGCAGACACCACGCCTGATTGAGATTCCAGTCATCGCTGACATCGTGGTCGTCAAAAATGGTATAGGTGACAATGTTCGCCAAAACGCGACGGACAGCCCACAGGGACGCAATAAAGCTGTGCATATCCGCCACTTCTCGATCCCAGGCAGCGGCTGATTTGACATCCTCACAACCTATTTGTGCCGCACTAGGGAGCTGTTGCGGCCAAACTATCGGCGACCAAGCGAGTAGATAAGCGGCGCAATATTCGCCCAATCCAAACAGATGACTGTTCACCTTCTCACGCTTGCGGTTTAAGCCAGCAGTAAACCCGCCCAATTTCGTCGCGATCTCGCCCCGTGCGCCGCTGGGCAATTCCTGAAGCGTACTATATCGAGGTCGATCCCACGTCCCCATCGGAATTTTTTCCGACCAGCCCAAAATCAATTCCCCTAACTGCGTCGCCACCCAGAGCAGAGGACTGGCAACATCATCCCCATAGATTTGATCTCCCGTCAAAAATAACTGTTGGGGACGAGTATCGGGTGTCTCGGCATTGGTAGCTAAAATGCGATCGAGAATGGCGAGGGCATCTTCTCCGTCACCGTGGGGTTTCCGACAGGAACCGTGGGCAATTTTAACGCGATTGAGATCGAGCGGCGGCAAGACAAAAGTTGGCAGCTCATGGCGGAAATAACTAATCGATACCGACGGATATTCGTCCGCAGTTAGTGCCGTCGCTAAATTATATTTAGTTTCACCGACGGTAAATTCGAGATCGTAAGCATAGATTTCACCCCGATTTAATGCTTTGCCATCAGGATGAGTCGCGGTGACGGTGACGATGTGGAGCGAGGTACCGACGGTGACTGTTTTCCGGCTACCAGTGGCGATCGGGAGATCGATCGTCTGGCCCCGATCGCGAGTACTATATACCTGCAAAGATACCCGCGCTGGCAACCGCAAAGCCAGCCACACCGTCACGCTCTCAGTCGTAGTATGCCGCAACATCGGCCCTGCCAAAACGAGCGGCAATCGATCGAGATCTAATGCTGGCGGATTAACCATACCGAATGATGATGACTGGTATCGTTATTCTAGCTACTTTACGATTGCCGCGAAACTCGATCGTGTATTGGTAAGATTACAAGCAGTCTACAGAGTATCTCGACCGGATAATCACTCGATCGTTATTTGACAGGATAAAATGTAAAAGTGTAGTTCTAAAGATCGAGATGACAATAACCCTTAACGTTCCGCTAGAGATAGAGAGACAGCTCGATCGAGTAGCCAAAGAGCAAGGTCTTTCGATGGAAGCTTATGCTCTAAAACTTTTGACAGAGAGTGTTTCACCTCAAAATAAGTCAACTAAATTGGTTAATCTACTTCAGTCATGGATAGATGAAGATGACACGCAAGAGCAGCAAGAGACGGGTGAATATTTGATTCAGGCTCTAGATGAAGATCGACTATCCGATCGTAAGTTATTTCCTGATGAATTAAAGGGTGTAACTTGGTGAGTCAAGTCGTTTTACTAGATTCAGGGCCAATTGGTTTAATTACTAACCCCAATCGATCTCCTGCGAGTGCTGCTTGTACCAACTGGATTCAAACTATTTCCACCGCAGGTGTTCGAGTCATCATTCCAGAAATAACTGACTACGAAGTTCGGCGGGAATTATTGCGATCGAATAAAGCTAAAGGGATTAAGCGGTTAGATGAATTAATTGAATTGGTAGAATATTTACCCATCACAACTGCGGCGATGAGACAAGCCGCTATATTTTGGGCAGAGGCTCGTCAACAAGGACAACCCACGGCAGGTGACAAAACTATTGATGGCGATATGATTTTAGCAGCGCAAGCAATGACTTTGAATGTTGCAGATGTTGTCATTGCCACGACTAATGTCGGTCATTTATCTAGATTCGTTCGAGCCGATCTGTGGCAAAATATCACTCTGAATCAATAATCGATTGCCTACGGCACGCTACGAGATCGATAAGCTAAAAGCTTTTACAAGCAGATATTAATTTTATGCAAAGCTGGGCACAATTAGAGACATTTGTGGAATGTCAATACTTTTGGTTGAATGAGGAAGATGATTCAGAATCCCCTCAGACAAGTATAGCTGAATTAGAAATATTCGAGCAAAATTATAACTTTTCTTTGACCTGCGACCCCGATCGAATAGGATCGATCGATATTGGAGCGAAGCTTTGGCTTATATACAAACCAGATTTTTCTATCTCAACTTGGTTTTCTGAAAAGCCAGACGAAATATTTCAGTCTGGACTAATTCAAATTGAGATAACTGAAAAATCCGATGATTACCATAGAATGCCTTGCTCCATTCAAATTTCAGTCCAAGCGAAAATCATAGATATTCTACCGTTTGAGTCAGTTGCAGATCGCTTCACTCCAACTTATACTGGTGAACCTTACTCTTTTTTAGAAAATTCAATGGATTCATATCATACAAATAATATGAATATGATAACCAGACTTCCTCAGCATCAAATTAATCCTCACATTAATCTTATCTCTGGTTACGATCGAATCGTCAGTGGAAATATAATTTTCATTAATTTCATCTATCTTCCTAGTGATTTTGGAGGATGGATTATCGTACAACAAAGACAAGAGTATGAATATCCTGTTTTAGTCGCGTACACAGAAATGACAACCAATTCATTAACTTTCATCGGACATCGCCCTCTTACTGCTGATGAATGGTTGTTCTTTGAAAAATGGGAACGCCAAATTCTTGGAATCGATCGAGAAATCAAAGATTATCTTGTAAAAACAAATGCAATCGAGCGAATAGTTGAAAATAATATTACAATATCAAAACAAGAATATCGACAAGCACAAGGAAATATTACACGGATAAATAAAGCCAATTACGATTACTGGTAAAATTAATTATTACGAGAAGCAGTTGGATCGGGTGAGCCTAAATACTCATGCAAAGTTTTTTGGGTGCTTGTTGTGGGAATGTTAACGATTGAAATCGTGGCTTGTGTTGCAAAGTCCGCCTACGCGGACTAAATTAAACCTAGTCTGCATAGGCAGACTTTGCATCATCAGGAGTGGTTTCAACCACTTTGAAGTTCTAGCTTCCCCCGATTATAACTATGACATCTGCTTTTTCCCGTTTTCCCGATCGATTGCAATCCGCTATTACTTCCCGCTTAGGTTGGACTTCCCTTCGCCCAGTGCAAGAGCTGGCGAGTCATGCGATCCTCGATGGCTATAATACGATCGTCCTCGCGCCGACGGCTGGGGGCAAGACAGAGGCGAGTATGTTTCCGCTATTGGCGCAGATGGTAGAGAAGGAACCGCAGGGGGTGGGGATACTCTACATCGCGCCGATTAAGGCATTGTTGAATAATCAAGCCGAGCGATTGGGGATGTATACAGAGATGCTCGGTTTGAGTCGGTTTCTGTGGCATGGGGATATTAAAGCCGCCCAGAAGAAAGCCTTCCGCAAGCAGCCAGCGACGCTGTTGATGACGACTCCCGAATCGTTGGAAGTGATGCTGATGTCGGCGAGTGTGCCGCATACACAGATGTTTGCAGATTTACGGGCGGTGGTAATCGATGAGGTTCACGCGCTGGCTGGGAGCGATCGCGGGGCGCATCTGATGTCCGTTCTAGAGCGGGTAATCCGGGTGAGTGCCAATGATGTCCAAAGAGTTGGTTTGAGTGCCACGGTGGGCAATCCTGACGCGATTCTGGACTGGTTGCAGGGCACGTCGAAACGTCCGCGCTGCAAGATCGATCCGCCGAAGGAGCATAGTAAGAAAGAGATTCGGATCTTGATGCAGGATTCTAAGACGGATATCGCCAATCGATCGAGTCTGTTGGCGCAGGGGAAAAAGAGTCTATTATTCTGTCAGAGTCGCGCTCTGGCTGAGGAAATTTCTGGAGCGATGCAAAATCGCGGCATCGATGTATTTATCCATCATAGTTCGGTGGCGTTGGAGGAGCGGACGCTGGCGGAAGAGCGGTTTGCCAATGGGCATAATAATTGCATCGTCTGTACTTCGACTTTGGAACTAGGCATCGACGTTGGCGATTTGGATGCCGTTTTACAGGCGAATGCACCCGATACGGTTTCGGCATTTTTGCAACGCTTGGGGCGCACGGGTAGGCGCGGTGGCGG
>NZ_JANLWO010000227.1:0-5968 GCF_031364565.1 Chamaesiphon sp. OTE_20_metabat_361 | reverse complement strand
ACAATTATAAGTACATAGAGTATTAACCTAGTTTATCATCTACTTACAATTGAGAATTCAAAATGCAACTAATCGATCTTGTAGGATATATAGCGGCAACGTTGACAACAGCAGCTTTCTTGCCGCAAGTTCTGAAAGTTTGGCAATCGAAGTCCACTAGCGATCTAGCATTACCAACCCTACTATCATTTATTGCGGGGGTTTCAATGTGGCTTGTTTATGGCTTATTAGTAAAAAGCACACCAATAATCATCGCAAATGCAGTGACATTGGTACTGAATTTAATAATTTTACGGTTTAAACTTAAATATGGGTAGACAGATTTATGGGATCGATCGAGCGATGCTTAGATTTCAGTTCGAGTGCCGCACAAAAACTGTTGAGGCTATTTAATAGAGCATTGTAGTAAGCATAAGCGTCATCGCGATCGATCTGAAGATATTCATACAAAGCTAGTTCTGGCTCTGATACTAGAGACACCGGGGGAATATCCAAGCCTGCTGCGGTTAAGCGGATCGAGGCGAGTCTCTTTCAGAGAGGCTTCGCCAACGAAATTAATAGCGATCCGATGTATTATTTCTGCCATGATGAAGGTCTTCCAATCCAGGTAATATTAACTCAGATCCTGGCAACTCATTTAGCTCCATTATTTATCCTTCTCTGATGTACATTCATAACGATCGAGAGATGAAACCATATTATTCCCCGATCTGACTTCTCACCCAAGCACGGAAGGCTTTCACTAAAGCGAGATAATCCATTGTTGTCGATCGCTGTAACCATTTAGAAACCTCTGAAATCGATAAATTTGCAAAAAATTGACTGGTTTGAGAGACAATATAATTGCCATTTTGCAATTGCTGAATGATTAGAGATTCACCATTGTAAATCCAGACTTCTGCTACTCCCAAATCTGCATAAACCTGAAGCCGATTTTGAGAACTGCTGGTAATATCAATTTCAACAACGAGATCCGGCGCGGGATCGGTTCCCATATCTAATCTTTTCTTGCCTTGCACCGCAGCAATATTCTGGATGTAAAAACATTTATCGGGTTCTGCCCCGCTCAGTTCTGGTTGCTTGAAAGTAGTCGAGCCAAGGGGATAAATATTTACATCGAACTCTTCAGCAATGGTATCAATGAAACGACCTAAGACTTCTTTGCTAAGTTCATGTTCTGGAGAAGGAGCCATAATTTCGAGATTACCACGATTGTAAGTAAGGCGGAGCCGACGCTCGCTCAATTCCTCTAGCAGCGTTTCGTAGGTTTTCCAGCTAATTCCCGATAGGCGAATAATTTCATCCGGTGGTGCGAGTAGGGTTGCAGTCATAGATTCAACAGCAATTGAATACCTTTATTTTAAGCTAAATTCTCGCGATCGATTGAGAAAATGTTAATTCACATTGAGTCGCTGGGCATACTAGGAGACATCCACATGAAGGAGGATGATAATGAAGCCCTGGCGTACAATCCTGCACAGATTCCATCGATTTTTACTGGTGGCGATCGCGATTTTATTTGCGACTAGTGTTTATGCTCGTGGGGTAGAACCTCGCTGGTTTGACATTAAAACAATCGACATCACAATTGCTGGTTTAAATCCAGTTTTTGAAGGTTATAAAATAGTGCAACTGTCGGATCTGCACGCTCGATCGGGTATCATGGATCGACAACAATTAGTAAGAGTTGCCGAGCTGGCAAATCTCCAGCATCCAGATACGATCGCGTTGACTGGGGATTATATTACCGAGCGACCCGAGTTGGCGGAAGAGATGCTGGCAAATGCTTTTGGGCAACTCAAAGCAACTGATGGCGTAGTAGCAATTATGGGCAATCACGATCGCGAAGAAGCAGATAATCATGTCTCGCTCGAACGTGCTTTCGCCAAAAGTAGAGTAAAATTCTTAAATAATAGTGTTTACTCGATCGACAGGCAAGGTCATAAATTAAATATTGCGGGAGTTGATGATATCTATTTCCAGCGGGCAGATCTGCCCCTGACAATTTCCCAATTACCAACGACTGGTACAAATATTTTGCTGGCTCACGAACCAGATTTTGTCGATACTGTGGCAATTACCAATCGATTCGGATTGCAACTTTCTGGGCATTCTCACGGCGGTCAAATTGTGATTCCTTTTTTACCGAGAGTCAAAGCGGAATTGGCTAAAAAATATACGAATGGACTGTATCGAGTCGATCGAATGCAATTATATGTGAGCGCTGGAGTGGGCACGACGGGTTTACCTCAAGCCAGATTGAATTGTCGCCCCGAAATAGCTGTCATCGTGCTGCACGCAGCTTAAGTCTATGCACTCACATCTTGGATCGAAACAAAGTGGATAGTGGATAGTAGATTAGAATAAATGCAAGTTAGCTGCTCTGTGAGGGCATCATAAATAGAGAGATCGATCTCTATTTATTTATGACTAATTTAGATTGCGATCGGGCTGTTAGGAGCTGGTAATGACAAGAAAAAAAACTAAACCCCAAAACCTGCAACTCCGTCCGATGAATCGGAACAAGATTTATGCAGGTTTGGCGATGGCGGGCGTCCTGGCGATCGTTGTGGCTCAGTGCAACCGTGATGAATCGAACGACTCGATCGATGTCGTATTTTATCAAACTGCCGCACAGTGCGAAGCGGATATCAATTTGCAGCAAGCCGAATATCTGGCACTGCAACAAAAATACCAGCGGGGTGAAGAAGACGAGGCACCGACGCCACCACCAATGGAGGCTAAAGACTGTGCTGCCCAAATCCAGGCAGCGCAACAAGAACACCTGAAAACTGCCCCTGTCTATGCCTCGATCGCCGAGTGCCAAGCTGAAGGCGTCCAATGTGAAGCGACTGCTGCTGGCGAGCTAACGGCTGGCTATCGTCCCGCGTATGGCGGCACCTATCTCGATCCCTACAATTCCAGCCATGTCTACATCCACTCTGGCGGCAGTTCGTATCGCGTCTATGAAACTCGCACTGTGTATCTGAGCAGTACTCCTGGTCGCATCATTACCCCTTACGGGCGGGAGATCTCCCAAACTACTACGGGTAGGGTAAGTGCGCCTCGACACACTAGCTTTTCCCCGCCAGCGCGTCCGGCTGGTGTCTCCGGTAGCGGTACGATTAGAGGCCGCAGTACTCAGGGATTTGGTTCGACGTTTAAGGGTAGTGGGTTTGGAGGTAAGTAGCACGAGATGAAACCGATAAAAATTATTCGTCGTCCGCAGTGGCAGCGACACATCCAGGAGAATTCCTACCAAGCGGATGTGTTAAGCGATCCTAAGCAGAAATACTGGGTGGAGGCTCTGCCCCAGCCGTTTGCCATTCAATTCGATCGATCTGAAGAAACGGCGATCGCTGCTGCGACAGAGGCGATTTGGGCGATGTGTGTGAAGTTTCTCGATTGGTTTTTTACCGATCGCGAGGAGGGCGATGTCCAGCAACGGTTGGCAGCTCTCCAGATCCGTCCTGAATATTGGCAAGCGATCGCGCAGAGCTGGGATCGCACTCAGCCCGTCGAGGATTTGTCGCTGTGTGCGCGCTTCGATCTGGCTGTGACTGCGGCGGGACAGATTAAACTCCTGGAAATCAATGGTGAAACCCCCCTGCTGGGTGCGGAAACGGTTTACCAATGGAATTGGTTGGTAGACTACCTGCACAACCACCAGCACAGCAAATACCCGCTGCCGAGTGATGCCAATCAGTTCAATGAATTCTGGGATGCGATCGCGGGACAATGGCGGCGGATTGCTGCTGGGTACGATCTCAAGCAACATGGGATCTCCTTTCTGGTGGATGAAAATCTAGAGGAAGATCTGGAGATGGCGATGCAGTTGATTGAAATCCTCACCGATGAAGTCGATCCGGATATTTATACCCAAATTGTCTATCTGCGCGGACTCAAGGACGAGCGGGGGCAAGAGATTCAGCGGGGATTGGGTTTAGATGACGATGGCTACTTTGTAGACCATGTGAACGATCGGATTCCCGTGCTGTGGAAGATGTATGATTGGTCGGATCTCCAAAATGACATGGCAAATGCGGGGACTACCGCAGCATTGGCGGCACGATTAGCAACTGGAGAAATGAAAATTATCGAACCTTTATGGAAGCAGGTGCTTTCCAATAAAGGCGCACTAGCCATGATGTGGGAGCAGTTCAAGGATTCCGAATACCGTCAATATCTACTCCCCACCTATCTAGATACCGACAACTCCTATGAATCTACTCAATTGCTGCTGGGAATGCACGTTAGAAAGCCGCTGTTGGGACTAGAAGGCGTTGCTGTCTCGATTGAAACCGGGTTTGGAGCATTAGAGCAAAAAGAGTCATTTGGCTATGGTGCGGAGGGTTTTATCGTCCAGGAGTATATCGAATTACCGGAAGCTTTTGGCTACTACTACGCGATCGGGAGTTGGGCGATCGATGGCGAAGCGGCGGGGATAATTATTCGGGGCGACACGTCTAAAATTACGGGGCGACACTGTTTAATTATTCCGCATATCGTCTCTGATAATGGACTCTACCTGCCCGATTGAGGACTGGGGGACGGGGAGAAGACTGGTAAATTAGATAATTAACAGCTTATGCCAGGAATTGGGCGCAAATCTCGTTGCCGAAGCCTCTCCTCTGGAGAATCGCGAGGCGGCTGTGTCCGCACAGCGAACATCAAGCAAAATAGTTGGGATCTCGATGCTGTATTGCCGATCGATTATGTCCTGACGCCCCAGCAGCTCGCACTGGTACCGCCAGCAGTCTATACTAATTTCTGTCATCTGCTCGATCGCGATGTCTATTCCGAAGGTGACGCACAATCGCTGTACGATTACATGACGCTCCGTGCTGCGGAAATGTCGCCCGAGTTTTTGGCGATGCTAGATCTGTGGCTAGCCGACGAACTCAAGCATTATGAAGCATTGCGGCGGACGTATCATTGCATTGCTGGTGTCCAATTTGCCGAGATGAATCGCCAATTTGCCCGGAGGGTTCATGAAATCGAACCGATCGCGATGGTATTAACCGACGAGTTTACATTTTTGGTAACGTTAATGTTTGACGAAATTGGCTCCGTCTACTCCTATCGTCGCGATCTGTGGGAATACTACCGTCATTTTGGGACGGCAATTCACAAGATCGGTCATCATTTAGTCAAAGATGAGGGGATGCACTTCAGTAATGCGGCAGAGTTGCTACTCGCCAACCATCAGCCGCGATTGGGCGAAGTGCCGAAATTGCTGGAGCAAATTGCTAATTTAGAACAGAACTTACACAAATACCATCAAACTTTTTTCTTAGATCATGCCCAGGAACGGTATCGATTTCCCCCACATTTCAACTCGGCAATGATCCAATTGATTCTAGAGCGACTAGGACTGAGCATCCCCACAACAGATCGCGCACAGCGGCGAACCCAGGGATTAAAATTACGGGAGTTGTGGCAATGGGCACCGACAGGATATCATTTAGTGCCGATCTTTACCGCACCTGCCTAGCCCTTAGCGAATGAAAATCATGAAACAAGCGACTGTAATTGGATTGGGTCGATCGGGTATCGCCGCTGCCAAACTTTTGATTAAACATGGTTATGCGGTTACTCTGAGCGATAGCAGCCAGAATGCCAGCCTCGAAGCTCAAAAACAACAGCTAGCACCGCTCGGTATTAACATCAAACTCGGCGATAAATTTATCCCCACTGCCGAAGATATTATCGTCGTCAGCCCTGGTGTACCGTGGGATATTGCCCCCCTAGTTCGGGCTAGAGCAATGGGTATCGACACGATCGGCGAAATGGAATTAGCATGGCGATATCTCCAGGATATTCCCTGGGTAGCAATTACCGGAACTAATGGTAAGACGACTACCACCGCGCTAGTTGATGCGATCTTTCAGGCGGCGGGATTGGAGACGATCGGCTGTGGTAATATCGGGTTTGCTGCTTGTGAACTAGCATTACTCGACACCAAACC
>NZ_JANLWO010000205.1:0-1624 GCF_031364565.1 Chamaesiphon sp. OTE_20_metabat_361 | reverse complement strand
TCATCGACAGTAAAGCCGCGCACCCGAGTCAAACCACCAAGTTCGCCGGATTGCTCATAGCGATAAACAGTCCCAAATTCGGCATACCGAATCGGTAAATCGCGATAGGAGCGCAACTCACTTTGATAGATTTGGATGTGAAATGGGCAGTTCATCGGCTTCATGACAAAGCCATTATCGGCGGCAATATCTTCGAGATTGTCCGCCATAATTGGGAACATATCTTCCTTATATTTCTGCCTGTGTCCCGACTTCATAAAGAGATCGGTTTTGGCAATGTGAGGAGTGACGACAGGTAAATAACCCCGCTTAGTTTGTTCCTTTTTGAGGAAGTCTTCTAATGTACTGCGGAGAATTGTGCCTTTGGGCGTCCATAATGGCAATCCAGGGCCGACCAATTCTGAGAAGATAAACAAGCCTAGCTCTTTACCGATTTTGCGATGATCGCGGCGGAGGGATTCTTCCTTGCGACGTTCGTATTCGGCGAGCTGTTCGGGAGTTTCCCAAGCGGTACCGTAGATGCGTTGTAATTGGGCTTTAGTTTCATCGCCGCGCCAGTAGGCACCCGCAACTGATTCGAGTTTAAAGGCTTTGGGGTGCAAATCGCCAGTATTTTCCAGATGTGGCCCCGCGCACAGATCCCACCACTTATCGCCGAGGTGATAGAGGGTAATCGGTTCTTGCAATCCGGCGAGAATTTCTAGCTTGTAGGGTTCATTTAAAGCGGAAATTCGCGCTTCGGCTTCGGCTCTGGTGACTTCTTCGCGGGTGACTGGTAGTTTTTGATTGACAATCTTGATCATCTCTTTCTGAATTGTCTTCAGATCCTTGTCTGTAAAGGCATCAGGGCTATCAAAATCGTAGTAGAACCCATTTTCGATCCAGGGGCCGATCGTCACCAGAGCTTTGGGAAACAGCTTCTGTACCGCCATCGCCATGATGTGGGAGGTGGTGTGTCTAATTTTTTTGAGGGTTTCCGATTCGCTGGTTTTGGGTAGATGAATTTTCGCTGGCTGTTCGGCGTTAGACATGGGTATAGCTGTTCCCTGGAAATGCAATATTCTAAACAGTGCCACACATGCGGCGATCGCTGTTAGATCTATTCTGTACTCGATCTATTTTACCCAGTAATCTGCGCTACGATCGGGAAATGGTAGAAGGGATGCACGGTGGGCGATCGCCGCCGCTCTGAGTCGTTCGGTAGATCGACCGATCGGATTACAATGATAGTAATGTTGAGAGTAGAGCCGCTATGTCTACGATCGAAGAAAAGATTGCGCGATTGGATCGGGGTCTAAAAAAACTTGTCACCTACCCGATAAAGCGGGCTATCTCAGCAATCTATGCCCCCAAGAACTTACTCAGTGGGGTTCATGAGGATGTCAAAGTCCATGAGGTGAGGATTGAAGATCGTCCATATCAAGTCGTAAACGTACGCAACGGTCGAATTTTCACGGATCGCAGCGGCAATGTTTCGGTGATGTCACGAAGATCGCTGGTGCCTGCGGTGTCATGGCAATATAATCCAGATGGAGCGGCAGCTCTGCCAGATATCGAAAACCACCTGCTCACACAAAAGCTATTGCTCGATCGATTTCCGTGGCGCATCCAGGGAACTGTGGTA
>NZ_JANLWO010000176.1:0-4846 GCF_031364565.1 Chamaesiphon sp. OTE_20_metabat_361 | reverse complement strand
ACGGCGAGTACAATGGTAATGGTCAGTATCTAATGACTCACGCTCGATAGGTAAATTTGCTCGATCTAGCAATCCTAGATAAGCGTCTTAGATGCTGTTTGAAAAGTTTTATTTGTTACGATCGTAGACCTGAATCCCCCTAAATCCCCCTTAAAAAGGGAGACTAAGATCCGGATCTGAGCAAGCTTTTTAAGGGGGTTTGGGGGATTCTCACCAATTTCGCTTCTCACTAAAGATGTGTACACACGGTAGCTTTTTAAGAGAGATTTTGGGGAATTCTCTAGGATCTAAGCAACTATACGCATCAATTCATTTTCTAGACCGTTGGCGTAATCTTTGCAACCGTTAACCGATAAAGGGTTTCTAATTGTATCCCTGGTACAATCGGATCTGATGGTATCAACCCGCATCTACCAAGTACTATGCTTCCTCAACACCGCTGGCAAATAGCACCGAGCAATTTATCCCAAGCTACGAACTTAGCTGCGGGAATTACGCTCACAGATGGCGAAGCAACATCGCCATTGCTGGCGCAGGTATTGATAAATCGGGGGATTGAGACGGTAGAGCAAGCCGAGTTGTTTATTTATCCAGAGACGGCGATATTACCTTCGCCATTGACAGAGTTTCCCGATTTGGAAATTAGTCTGGATATATTGGTAAATGCGATCGAGCATAAGTCTAAAATTGCGATTTGTGGGGACTACGATGCCGATGGAATGACTAGTACGGCATTACTTTTACGTGCGCTTTCAGCTTTAGGTGCGGATGTCGATTATGCGATTCCCAGTCGGATGTCGGATGGGTATGGGATTAACAAGCGGATTGTGGAGGAGTTTCACGCTGAAGGTGTCAAGCTGATTATTACAGTGGATAATGGCATTTCGGCAGTAGCCGCGATCGCCAGAGCGGTAGAATTGGGCTTGCAGGTGATTATCACGGATCACCACGATTTGCCGCAGGTATTGCCGCCAGCGCAGGCAATTCTCAATCCAAAATTGATTGCGGAGTCATCGGTTTATCGCGCGATCGCGGGCGTGGGTGTCGCTTATCTGTTAGCTTTAGAATTAGCCAATAGACTAGACAAACCATCTTTGAGCGATGAGTTATTAGAGTTATTTACATTAGGCACGATCGCGGATTTAGCACCGTTGACAGGGATCAATCGTCGCCTAGTCAAACAAGGCTTACAACTACTGCCCAATTCCCAAGTTACGGGGATTCAAGCCTTAATTGAAATGTCAGGTACTCAAGGTGGCACGGTAGCAAAAAGTACCGCGATGAAACCTGAAGATATCGGGTTTAGATTAGGCCCAAGAATTAATGCGATCGGGCGAATTGACGACCCGCAGATTATCATTAATTTGCTGACAACTAACGATATGGGTGTGGCTTTAGCCCGAGCAATTCAATGCGAGCAGGTGAATAAACAGCGTCAGGATATGTGTGCCCAGATCGAAAAAGAAGCGATCGATCTCATCGAGCAGGGTGACTATAATATTAAACAAAATCGCGTCTTAGTTATCGTCCACACTGGCTGGCATCACGGCGTAATTGGCATCGTCGCCTCGCGGTTAGTCGAGCGTTATGGGGTGCCAGTATTTATCGGTACCAATGAAGACGAACACCACATCCGAGGCTCAGCGAGGAGTATTCCGGAATTTAATGTCTTTAATGCCCTCGAATACTGTCACGATCTATTGGGTAAATATGGCGGACATCGGGCAGCAGGTGGATTTTCAATGCCAACGGAGAATCTAGCAAAATTTCAACAGACTTTGAGCGAATTTGCCCACAAATGCCTAGAAATAGAACATCTCAAACATTTAGTCAAAATCGATGCCGAAGCCGATCTAGCGGCTATTAACATGTCACTGTACGAACAGATCGATGCGATTCATCCCTGTGGGATGGAAAATCCCGATCCGGTATTCTGGACAGCCAATGTTCGCGTCATCGAACAAAAAATCGTCGGCAAAGGACACCTCAAATTTAGCGTCGATACGCCAGAATTTCCCCAAGGAATTAAAGCGATCGCGTGGCGGTTTGGTGACTATTTTCCGCTACCAAAATATTTAGATATTGCTTACAAACTCAAAGAAAATAACTGGAAAGATTCGCGATCGATCGAACTCGAAATAATTAGCATTCGGCTACCAGTTTTGCCACAAACATCTAAATTCAACTATCAAGAGCGCGACTATAATTGCAGCATGTCACCCGATAAAGAACGACTGACGATCGTCAATACTCAAGGGCAAGCTCTAGTAGTAAATAAGGGTCAAAAAGTAGCCGAGTTAGTTAGTAACACCGCACCCATTCAAACGATCGATATTACTAAAACTTATTACTTCGATCTGATTAAAACGGCGATGCAGGTATTACAAATCGATCGGGTACATTAATCGATCGATTAGCGGTAGATCCTACCCAATCGTGCCAATTGCGATCGTTTAAATCACGTCGAAACCGATTGCAGCTTCAATTCCCAAAGTTGTAGCCAATTCCAGCAAGGATGCCGACATCAGCATTCCGATTAGCTGGAAAACCAGCATTGACGCGAACTGTGCCTGTCAAATTTTTGGAGACGGGAATATCGAGTCCACCAGAAACTGCGGGACTAATAGACAAACCTCGATCGTAGCGCAGCATCGCGCCACCGCCAATAAACGGCGAAATAATGGTTTGCCCAGCATCGTTACGAATGGGAAAATCAGCACTGACAATAATCATTGAAGTGGCTGTTCCGCCACCAAAGAGGATCGTCGCATCATGTAAAGAGAAGTTATCTGAAAATCTCACCTTCGTCAGAATAGCTACGCCACCCGTGCCGAGCGCAGTAGTATTACCATCCAATCCAATCGCACTGCCGATGCCGATATAGCCGTTATTCTGATAACCAATATTTTCTAGTTGAGGAGCCGACTCAGCCGCGACTGGCGATGTATTTAAAACAGCAAGGCTGGTTAACCCGCACGTAAGTTGTAAGAATCTGGTGAAAAATTGGGACATCTGGGATTAAAGTTAGAGACTATCTACATATACGTCCAAACATCCTTGGTGGATTTATTTCGCGCTGCTGCTGAAAATATCGCCCAGTCTTCGTCCATTGTGCAGCTAATCAGCGGGTATCAGTGTTTGTGTATCCGTAACGTCTTTGTCAGGAAACAGATGAGATCGTTGCCAGACAAGATTTATTGCTAGAATTAAAAGACACAAGAACGTTATTGTCACTAAGCGCGGTCGAAGATGATGCCATCACCAATAGTGCCTTATTAAGTAATAGTTAGAGGCTCATCGCTTACTTCTTCCTCCTCACTAGTGAGCCAATGTCCGAATTCTTCAACAAATCGATCGCGTAAAATGGCATCGCGAATTTGTTGAGTAAACCGAATTAATTCGGTAATGTTGTGGATCGATAACAGCGTAAATCCGGTAATCTCACCACACCGGACGAGATGGCAGAGATAGGCGCGCGTAAAGTTCTGACAGGTGTAGCAAGGACACGTATCGTCTAAGGGGGTAAAATCGCGCTTGAACGGGGCATTCTTGAGATTCCAGCGTTCGCCCCGGACGAAGGCTGCACCATGCCTAGCGACCCGTGTCGGGATGACACAATCGAATAAATCGATGCCGCTGGCGATCGCGATCGCCATTTCTTTGTAGGTACCGATGCCCATCAGATAGCGCGGTTTACTTGCGGGTAATAATGGGGCGGTAGCGCGGACGATTTTGTGGATGAAGTGCGCTGGTTCGCCGACACTAACACCACCAATAGCATATCCATGAACGTCAAATTCTTGCAGCGATTTAGCAGCTTCGGCGCGTAAATCTAAGTGTACGCCGCCTTGGACGATCGGAAATAAGGCTTGATCTTCAGGGCGTTGATGGGCTTTGATACAACGGGCTAACCAGCGATAGGTACGATCCGTTGCAGCGACGACTTCCTCGCGGGTGGCGGGATACGGGGGGCATTCATCAAATGCCATAATTACATCCGCACCGAGGGCATTTTGAATCTCGATTGATTTTTCAGGCGAAATAAAAATCGTGCGTCCATCCAGGGGCGATTTAAAAGTTACACCTTCTTCGGTAATTTTCCGCATTTTGCTGAGACTGAATACCTGGAAACCGCCTGAGTCAGTCAGCATCGGCCCTTTCCAGTTCATGAATTTATGCAGTCCACCTGCTTCTTTAATGATGTCTTCGCCGGGACGTAAATGCAGATGATAGGTATTTGCTAATACCATCTGAGCTTGAGTATCTTCTATGTGCGCTGATGTCAGCGTTTTTACGGCTGCTGTGGTACCAACGGGCATAAATCTCGGCGTTTCAACAATGCCGTGTGGAGTATGAAAAACACCCGCACGAGCGTGAGTGTGACTGCATTTACCGATGCAATCGAAAGTAAAATTGGAGTGATTCAAGATTTAATAAAGAGGTGGGAGATGGGAGGTGGGAGATGGGAGGGAGTTGGGAGGTGGGAGATGGGAGATGGGGGATAAACTAAAGATGGGAACTGCGGTGTTCTCCTGCGGAGATCGCTGCTTTAGCAGCTAAATTATTTGACACCGATAGGTTTTAAAAAAGTACCAATGTAAATACATCTACCCTCAATCTCTCCTCCCCCAACTCCCAACTCCCAACTCCCTCCTAACTCGCTGGCTCGTCACCAGACCAACCCATGGGGGAGGCATCACTATCCTCTTTGACTCTGCGAATGGGTAAATTGGCAATTAGAGCGGTAACGCGTTGATTGCTCTCTAGTGAAAAATCTAATCCTTGAGTATCGATTTCGACATAACGCGATACGACTTCCAGAATTTCTTGACGCATCATCTCGACC
>NZ_JANLWO010000134.1:0-2181 GCF_031364565.1 Chamaesiphon sp. OTE_20_metabat_361 | reverse complement strand
AGTGTCGAACCAGAATATCCTGATGATGTTGGGCTATATCAGTGAAAATTTTACATGTAATTCCTTCAGTCTCTCCCGTTAGAGGGGGGACGAGTCGAGCAGTCCTAGATATGGTGCGTGCGCTGCGAGACAGCGGAATCGATGCAGAAATTGCGACAACTAACGATGATGGGAACGATCTTCTCGATGTGCCACTGGGTACGCTGACCCGGTATGATGGCATCCCTACTTACTTTTTCCCCCGCTTCTCGCCACCGCTGAATGCCCTACGTGAGTTTGCTTTTTCAGGAGCGTTTACGACTTGGCTATTTAGACATATCGCTAAGTATGACTCGATCCACGTTCATGCGATATTTTCCTACACGTCTACTGTGACGATGGCGATCTCCCGGCTGCGAGGAGTTCCTTATCTGGTGACACCACATGGGATGCTCTGTCAATGGTCGCTCGATCGAGGTGGTCGGAAAAAGCAAATTTATTTGAAGTCGATCGAACGAGCCAATCTCGATCGTGCTGGCGCTATCCACCTAACCTGCGAACAAGAACGCGATGATTTCATGGCTTTAAACTTGAAAGCTGAGACATTTGTGCTGCCATTGGGTTTAACTGAGATACCAGCCAAAATCCCAGATGCTGCTAATTTGCTACGGCAAAATTTGAATTGTCCCGCAGATGAACCGATTATTCTCTTTTTAGCTCGACTGCATTACAAGAAGGGATTGGACTATCTGATTCCGGCACTCGGTAAACTTCGAGAACGGCGGTTTACCTTCGTACTGGCAGGTAGTGGTACCCCAGAGTATGAAGCAGAGATTCAGTCGTTATTAAGAACCGCAGGGATTGAGGATCGCACTCGGATGGTTGGTTTTATCGAAGGAACTCAAAAAGATTTATTACTTCAAGGAGCCGACTTATTTGTCTTAACTTCCCACTCGGAAAACTTTGGGATCGCTGTTCTAGAAGCTTTAGTTGTTGGTACCCCCGTGTTATTAACTCCTGGTGTTGGTCTATCTACTGTCGTTCGCGAGCGCGAGCTTGGTTATGTCGCCGATCTGAATATTGAGGCGATTACCGAGGCACTCGATCGATATTTAACCGAGCCTAATCGCGCACAACAAATGGGTATACATGCCCGTAAGTTTACCATCGAGAACTACAATTGGGATAAGATTGCCACAGACCTAGTACGTGTCTATGAAGCGATCGTCGATCGACAACCAATCTCTTTGTCAAATCAGTCATAACAACCCACATCATTTAGCTCATGACAACAATACCATCTCAGTTCGAGTATCAATACTCCTCTAGTCAACTCGACCATACATATGATTACTTGACTACCCCGTTATTGGCAATGCTGCCGCATCCAGCGGCTCATCCTGACGGACAAAAAATTAGAGTTTTAGATCTTGGGCGGTAATGGTAGTTTTAGCAACGTTTTGACAAAGCTTGGCTATGCAGTTGTTGGCGTAGAAGAATCAGCCGCAGGGATCGCGCTGGCTCAAAAAAACTACCCTGATTGCCACTTTATCCAAGATAGCATCTATGAAATGTCCAGCCCAGAGCTACAACATAGTTTTGATGCAGTTATTTCGGTTGAAGCGATCGAGCATTTATTTAATCCAAAAGCGATCGTCACAGCCGCTAAATATTGTCTCAAACCTGGAGGAAAATTTATTCTGACAACTCCCTATCATAGCTATCTTAAAAACCTAGCTCTAGCGATATCTGGTAAACTAGACAATCACTTTACAGCTTTATGGGATGGGGGACATATCAAATTCTTTTCAGTACCAACATTAACCAAACTTCTCTAAATAGAAGGCTGTCAAGATATCCAGTTTAAGTATGCAGGTCGAATACCTTATCTATGGAAATCTATGATATGTATATGTAATACAAATTAGTAATGTTAATGAAAATCGAATATATTACTCCACTCATTCTTACTTATAACGAGGTTCCAAATATCCAGCGTACGCTCCAAAAACTAGACTGGGCAACAGAAATTATTGTCATCGATAGTTATAGTGAAGATCGGACGCTAGAAATTCTCAAATCTTACCCAAAAATCAAAATCTTTCAACGTAAATTTGATACCCACGCTCAGCAGTGGAACTACGGTCTAGAACAGGTAAAGTCTGAGTGGGTCTTGTCTTTAGATGCAGATTATGTATTGAC
>NZ_JANLWO010000054.1:0-4971 GCF_031364565.1 Chamaesiphon sp. OTE_20_metabat_361 | reverse complement strand
CGTCAGCACGCTTGATGGGTAAGGGCGACAAGAATGAAGCCGATCGTGTTGCAGTCGAAGCGATGCGCGAACGGATGAACAAAATCCACATGCGCGGACGCATTGTGATTGGGGAAGGCGAACGCGATGATGCACCCATGCTTTATATCGGTGAAGAAGTTGGAATTTGTTCTCAGCCTAACGCTGCTGACTTATGTACGATCGACGAATTGATCGAAATCGACATCGCCGTCGATCCTTGTGAAGGTACTAACTTGTGTGCGTACGGACAACCCGGTTCGATGGCTGTATTAGCGATCTCCGAAAAAGGTGGTTTGTTTGCCGCGCCGGACTTCTACATGAAGAAACTCGCAGCACCCCCAGCCGCCAAAGGGAAAGTAGATATCAACAAGTCTGCTACCGAAAACCTCAAAATCTTGTCCCAGTGTCTCGATCTGCCGATCGAAGAATTAGTTGTCGTCGTCATGAAACGCGAACGTCACAACGATCTGATTGCCGAAATTCGTAACGCTGGTGCGCGGGTGGCACTAATTAGTGATGGTGATGTCGGTGCAGCGATCAACTGCGGTTTTGCTGGTACCAACATTCACGCGCTGATGGGTATCGGTGCGGCTCCTGAAGGTGTGATCTCCGCCGCTGCTCTGCGGTGTTTGGACGCTCACTTCCAAGGACAACTAATCTACGATCCCGCAGTTGTCAAAACTGGCTTGATCGGTGAAAGCAAAGAAGCTAACATCGCTCGACTCAAAGAAATGGGGATTACCGATCCAGACAAAGTTTACACCGCTGAAGAATTAGCTTGCGGTCAAAACGTCCTGTTTGCTGGTACTGGGATTACTTCTGGAAATATCATGAACGGCGTCAACTTCTTCAAAGGTGGTGCGCGGACTCATACTCTGGTTATTTCCAGTCAGTCCAAAACTGCTCGGTTCGTCGATACCATTCACATGAGTGGTAAGCCTCAGACTGTCAGCCTGCACTAGGGATTAGTGGATAGTGGATAGTGGATAGTATTTGGGAGTGAGGATTTACTAAATAAAACCTCTCAAATGCACTTTGTGCCTCTGAACCACTATTCACTATTCACTATCCACTGGAGTGAAGATCCATAACAAAGCATTTACAACTGACTGGGATTAGAGCAAGATAGACAGCGATTATATACAATGACTTAAGATAGCGTACCGTTAGGACGGCACAACGCACTTAGGTATATACTGCGTTGTCGGCGGTTACATGTCCGTAACTTAAATAACAAAACTCTAAAAATCCTCACTTTTTGAACGCGGAGCAGATATGAATATTGCTGTTATCGGTTTGAGTCACAAAACCGCACCTGTAGACATCCGCGAAAAACTTAGCGTTCCCGATACGCAGATGGAAGCGGCGATTCAAACCCTTTGCAATTATCCCCACATCCAAGAAGCGACAATCCTCAGTACTTGCAATCGCTTAGAAATTTATATCGTCACGCCGACAGCCGATCGCGGTGTCCAAGATGCGATCCAGTTTCTGTCAGAATTTAGTAAGATCCCCCTCAAAGATCTCAAGCAGCATTTATTTATGCTCCTGCACAAAGATGCGGTGATGCACCTGATGCGAGTGGCTGGTGGTTTGGATAGTCTGGTATTAGGCGAAGGGCAAATCTTAGCTCAAGTAAAACAAACCCACAAAATCGGACAGCAGTATAAAGGGATGGGTTCGATCCTCAATCGGTTATTCCGTCAAGCCATGACAGCAGGTAAACGGGTACGCACCGAGACGAGTATCGGTACGGGTGCGGTGTCGATCAGTTCGGCGGCGGTAGAATTGGCACACATGAAAGTCAGCAATTTTACCAACCATCGGATTGCGATCTTGGGTGCGGGTAAAATGTCTAGGTTACTAGTACAGCATCTAATTTCCAAAGGCGCGACAGATATCACGATCTTAAATCGATCGCCCAAACGCGCCGAAGAACTTAAACTGATGTTTACGGCGATCGATCTGCAACTCCAACCAATGACGGAGATGATGACGACGATTTCGACTTCGACGCTGGTGTTTACGAGTACCTCGGCGACAGAGCCGTTACTAAATGCGGCGAAATTAGAATCAGTCCTCGATCCGCATCACTCGTTGATGATCTTTGATATTTCCGTACCGCGTAACGTCCATAGCGATGTCAACGACTTAACCAATATCCAAGCCTTTAACGTAGACGATCTCAAAGCCGTCGTCGCTCAAAATCAAGAACGCCGTCAACAAATGGCTCAAGAAGCCGAAGGCATCTTAGATGAAGAAGTCGAAAACTTTACGAGCTGGTGGCAACTCCTCGAAACTGTCCCCACGATCAACTGCTTGCGCGATAAAATGGAGACAATTCGCCTCCAAGAGTTAGAAAAAGCTCTATCGAGATTGGGCGCAGAATTTGGCGAACGCCATCAAGAAGCGATCGAAGCCTTAACCAAGGGGATTGTAAACAAGATCCTCCAAGATCCGATGGTGCAACTCCGCGCTCAAGAGGATACCGATACTCGCCGGAAAGCTATGCACACCCTTCAGGTACTCTTTAACCTCAACAGCGAAAAACTTGGCGCGAATTCTAATGTTTAGGCGGTAGGTTTGAGAACTTATTGAAGCACGATCGCAGTTAAGTTAAGATCGATCTTGGCGCAGCCTGGAAACAATCGAGCCTAAAATTTACAGATAGACTCTGGCTTGACTGGGAAAACTTTGACAGTGATTTGATTTCCCTTTAGTAAGATATGTCACTAAAACATCGATCGTATATCGAGTATCTTTATGTGAAGATTTTTCCTGAAGACACCATTGAGCAAAGCTTTGAGGTTTTTGGGTTGGGGTGTTGCTGATACGATCGAGGCTGAAAATAAGCAGATCGCTCCGCTGACTAAGGCTAAAAGTTTGTGCATAAATGTCAGATGAATTCGATCGAGTTTAATTAGTTCTCCAAATTATTGGAGATGTTAGATGTAGTAGCGATCTGCTAAAGCGACTTGTTAAAAATAGTACTAAATTCCCGACGGCGAAGGATTTGAGGATATAAGCTAGATTGGGTTGTTAAGATAGACAATACGCGCTTGATGGTTAACTCAGAGTTTATTTGCTTGCAAACCGCTAACGATTAGTTATGGACATTTCGGCATCGATCGATCGCGCAGTTGGTAATTATTTCACCCATTGGCTGAGCGCACATCCCTATCTAGTCTGGCTGGGTGTTCATCCATTGTGGAGTTTAGGTTTAGGCTTGCTGACAATCTTGTCTGTATGGGGGCTAATTCGGGCGATCGGGCGGGGTGTCGAGCAAATCTGGCTACTTTTACTAACGACTCCCTTTAAGCTGCTTCAGCCGATTTTTGGCCGGATCTGGAGTGGGGTACGACGATTATTTGGGCACACTAAATCTAGTGGCGATCGGTTAGACTCTCAATTGATATCAAGTTCTCCCACCGAGCGAGTTGCGACGATCGTCGATCGCTTGCACTCGCTCAGTCACGAACAACAACTGTTATTACAGGAGCTTGCCACTTTGACGGGTTCGCCAACCGCAGGCACATCGATCGACAATATATCCGATACTCAGTACAAAAATATGTCAGCCAAGTTACTGAAATTACACTAATCTTCAGATCTTGCCAGCAGTCGCGATCGAACAGATATGTCATAATTTAGATATAAATACATCGATTGTGTAGCGTCTGTATCAGCAGAGTGAGTACCTCAATATTGAATCTTCGCCAACCTTTTACCGAAATTTTAAAATTGCACGATTGTAATTCAGTGGAAAGACTAATTAACGTCCATATCGAAAAGTTACCAGAAGGTTACTACCTAGCCACTTCTGACGCTTTACCTGGATTGATCGCTCAAGCTCCCAGCCTTACCGAGACTCTAGAAATTGCTCAAGATGTTGCCAAACAACTACTCGCGGCAATGGCAGAACGCAACCAGCTCGTTGAAAATTTCCCCGCAATTGCCGATGAATTCGACTGTCCTCTCGTAGTAACTAGATAAGTGGGATGGGCAGGTTATCGGGATTCAGATATCGTGAAGTAGCCAAGGTATTGCGAGTCTATGGATTTGCACTCGATCGTCAAGCCTGTGGCTCTCACGAAATTTGGTTCAATGATGATAGTGGTAAATATACCACTGTCCCCAACCACAATGGGGATATGCCCGAAGGGACGCTCCGCCAAATCCTCAAACAGACGGGCATCGAAACGGATGATTTTCTTAAGTGTTCGCGTTAAAAAAGCAGTGGCACTCGATTGAAATCGGTGCTATTTGTACAAAGTCCGCCTACGCGGACTGGTTTATTAGTCCGCGTAGCGGCTTGCGCACGCCTTTGTTCCCCGACGGTTTGCGACTGAAATCGCGCTGTAGGCGAAGACGTGTCGCTAGACGGTTTCCTCGTGCTAAGCGTTTCAGTCAAGACAAGACAACGACAAGACAGCAAGACAAGCGGCTCGCTCCGGTCGGGTTTCCCGACCATGGAAGCGAGACAAGACAGACAGGCGGACTTTGCATTGTGAGCCGAGACTTCAGTCTCCAGGCTCTTCTCAACTCGTTGGCGTAGCCTCTTTGCTGGGAGAAACTCACGTTACATTAATTCAGAAACGCTCTTTTTTAATGTAACTAATAGGATTCGCATTTGGGACGCGCTAATACTCCTGGATAGGGATTGTCGGCAAATAGTCGATCGGGATGGGTTAATAATTCACGATCGCATACCCCGAATACTTCAGCTTCAGTTTGCGCTCGTCGCATATCTCGCAAGAAATTTCCATCTGGATCTACACCTTGTCCGATGTAATTGAGATACATCTTCAGGTGACTGATGCGCGATTTTGACTGGACTGCTTGAACCTTCGGCATCTGGTATAACCGATCGATATAATCGCGCACCTGAGCTAGTGTCACTGTGGACATTGGTTTTCCAGCTAATACTTCCCGAATTTGCTTGAAAATCCA
>NZ_JANLWO010000024.1:0-2863 GCF_031364565.1 Chamaesiphon sp. OTE_20_metabat_361 | reverse complement strand
CCGCGATCGAGGCAGTTCGCGCGGCATGACCGAAACCATGTGCGGTAATGGTGATATAAATCGTCGGCGTTGACATAAAAACGGCTCTCAATGGATTAACTTATTAGCTTACGCAAACATTGAATTAATTCATCTATTTCGGTAGTAGTAGTAAAGTAATGCGTACAAGCACGAATACAAGCGGGATCGACGATCGTCCGTAGATAAAAATGTCGATCTTCCAAATCTTTGACTAACTTAGCACGATCTGCCGACCGTACTTGAAAAGATACTAAACCCGACTGCGGTGCCGTCTGGTTGAGACAGCTAATCCCTGCGACTTGCTGTAAATTTTCCCACAGATAAGTAGCCAAGCTGACGATTTTGCTAGCACGATCTGCGGCACTCCCCCAACTTTGATGTGTCGCAATTGCCGCACGCAATCCCGCATATAAGGGATAAGCTGATGTCGCTACCTCATACCGCCGCGCATCTCTAACTAAAGGTAGATCTGAGTTACTGTAGTCGAGACTCCGCCACCCGATAAAGGTCGGATCGAGACTAGCTAGCGCATCGGGATGAATATACAGCCCGCCGACACCTTCCGGCCCACACCACCACTTGTGTCCGGTGAAGGCATAAAAATCGATTCCCAATTGGGCTAAATTTAACGGCAATAAACCGACTGATTGGGCGGCATCTACCAAAATTCGGATCGATCGATTTCCTGGCGAATACTGGCGGATCCCAGCCGCGATTTCCGCTAGGGGTAATACTTGTCCGGTGTTCCACAGGACATGACTGAGGACAACCAACCGCGTTTGCGGTTGTAAGTGCGCTGTCACTACAGTCACAGGATCGCCATTATCGAGCGTAGCCATGAGTGGGAATACATCGATCTCCACCTGAAAACGGCGACAGATTTCCTTGATACTCGCAATCACTCCCGGATGCTCGCAGTCTGAAATGAGAATGCGATCGCCAGGTTGCCAATTGAGACCCCACAAGGCAATATTACACCCCGCCGTCACATTTTCAGTCAAGGCGATCGATTCTGCGGTTACTCCCAGCTCGGAAGCGATCGCCTGCCGGGTCAAATTTGACTCTCGCCCCACCAATTCGCTAGTTTTGAATCCAAATGGCCCCTGAGTCTGAATCCGCTCGTAGGCGGCTACAATCGCGCCGAGGGCAGCTTGCGGCATCGGCCCTTGCCCGCCATAGTTGAAGTAAGCTTTATTAGCTAAAGCAGGAAATTGCTGGCGATAATTCATTGGCATTAATGTGTGGGGAAAAGGAGTTATTATCGATCGCTGAGTACAAACTTATCCGCTGCACCTTGAGAATAATTTGCAAGCTGGATCTGTTTGATTGTTTTGCCGAGTCGTTTATACAGTACTTCTTTTTCTTCTAGACCAGGACTTTGTTTTCGCATCCCAACGATAATCAATTTGCGCTGGATTGAATTCCCGGCATTGCGTTGACAAGTTCCCGTTTTGAACTGACCCAAACTAATCACTGGATATTCCTTCACATCAAAGATTGGCTTGACAATTTGTGTTTGAATCGTTCTGGCACGATTGAGCGATCGAGCTTCTTCTTCGATAGGCGAGCCTTCACAGGATGCCATTCCTAACGCGATAATTCGGTTGGGATTTTCCATGATTTCAAAAATACTTCGTTTTTTTGCTTTAGGATCGTTTTGCTCTAACTTATTTTTTAGCACCGAGATGGGAATAGATTCTTCTTGACCATTGAGCCTGACTTGAGTATCCGAACCCATTTGCCACTCATATTCATCGCTGAGGATTGCCATGTTAATCTCTGCCGATTTACCCTGACTATCTGCGACAGGTATGAAGGGATAATAAGTCACATTACCAATTTTTTGAGGCGTCTGGTAGCTGAGCTTTGGTAAAGCTTTGGGCGGACAAAGTTGATTTTGACCGTTGAGGTAATCACATTCGATCCGATCTTTATTGGCATAAGCGACTAGCCCAGTTGAGAGTACTGCTAAGATCGCGGCAGAGACGCTCGCTTTCAATCGCCAATTATTCACAGGCGGCGATGCTAAGGCGGCAATAATACAGGAAATCGATTGATGGCGATCCTGAACTTCATTCATCAACATCCGATCGATTGCGTTCGCCAATTGCTCGTCGATTTCGCGTTCTTGAGCGGCTAATTCCTGTCGCCAAGTCCACTTATTAATCATAAAATCATACAGTCGATCGGGCGTAATATCGGTGAGTAAATGAATGCAGGTAGCACCGAGAGCATAAATATCACTAGCCGGATAAGCTACCCCTGCCCGAATTTGTTCGGGCGGTGCATAACCCATAGTCCCGCCAGTAGTTCCCCGCGACATCACCGTACTATTGAGATGCTTGGACATCCCAAAATCAATTAAGACTAATTCACCAGTATTGCGCCGCATAATATTCTCAGGCTTGATATCCCGATGAATTACACCACTATCGTGAACGTATTTTAAGATTGGTAGCAGATCGTCTAATAACTTCCGAATTTTTTCTGGTGAATACGCCCCATTTTTATCTAGTTCTTTAAGGAGATTTTGCCCATCAATAAATTCTTGAATCAGGTAAAATCGCCGTTCTTGCTCTAAATAGGCAAATAATTGCGGAATTTGGGTTGAATCAGCACCTAGCCTGTCCAATTGCGCCCCTTCCCGCTGAAACAGCTCGATCGATTTTTCAAAAGCTTCGATATCATCTAATACCTGCGGCGCTGGAAAAAACTGCTTGACTACACAGCGTCTTTCTTGCGGCATGTCTGTATCGATCGCCAAAAAATTTCGACTCATACCGCCACTATCGAGAAAGCTGATTGCTCGATAGCGATCTTTCAAAAGTAACTGACTACCACA
>NZ_JANLWO010000020.1:0-1836 GCF_031364565.1 Chamaesiphon sp. OTE_20_metabat_361 | reverse complement strand
GTCAGACTTTCATGAGCGATTTTTTGACCCTTCATGTCGATAAAGGGGGTGGTGTTTTTTTCGATTTGGGTGGTTTCGAGCAAGTGTCCGCAGGCTTCATGGAAGATCACGCCCCCAAACTGGTTTGCCATGATAATCGGATAAGTCCCCGACTCTACATAGTCCGCATATAGCATCTTACCCGCCGACTCCGAGACATCCTCAGCCGTCGCGCCATAATCCCAACTAGTCAAAAATCCAGGATTACTAGTATCGCCTACCCGTTGACCGATCGACGATCGATTGGCACCATCGGCACATAATAAGTTGTAGCCGACAGATTGTGTCAGCCGAATATCGCGCGCAAATGTGCCATCGCTGGAAGCAACTAAGACTTCTTGCCAATCGCGGAAATAAGCCGCGCGGCGAGATTGAATGTGGGTTGCGGTTTGTTTGAGCTTGCCATTGGCTGCGAGTAGCACATCTGCCATCTCTTGCATCGAGCTACACTGTTTTAACCAAACGTCCTTACCCTTTTTGGTCGCATAGTCGCGCAATAGTTCGAGATTGATTTCAGGTACATAAGAATTGGGCGCAGGTAAATGCAGCGCCATAATCCCTAACGCCTTCTCTAAGGCAGACTTCAGCCCCGTGAAGGACAAGTCATTGGTACTGACATAACAATCAGCGTGACCCTTAAATACGCGGACTCCCGCGCCTGTAGATAACCGAGGCGAGATACTCGTAATTTGGTCATCTTCTGCCAAACAACTAATATAATTCGATCGCTCTAAGAAAAACTCGACAAAATCGGCACCAGCCGCTCGTCCTAAACCTAGCAGTGTCGCTAATGGCGCTTCCCAGGTTTCATCGAACCGATTGGTCGTCGATGCGTAACTCAGATTTGGTAGTTGCTTGGATAACAAAAAAGTCTTGGGATCGATCGAAACAGTCATGCAGGCTTCTCCTGGGGTGCTGTTTCTATTGTAACTAACAAGGAGAGGTTGAGGGGATTGGGGAGACTGGGGGACTAGGGGACTAGGGGACAGGGTGACTATTTCGGTTCTCTTTACCTTTTACCCTTTACCCTTTACCCTTTACCTCCTATGAACATTCATAACAATTTCAAGCGATCGATTAAAAAAATTACCATCATGCAGAGAGTATATTTATGCCTAACAGCAAGTAGATTCGATCGTTAATTATGTCTAGTGTCAAACTCGAACGCATCAGTCGTAAATTTGCGACCGCCGCCACTACGCCAGAGCAACGATTTATGGGAATTGATGATATTTCATTCGAGATTCCCGATGGCGAATTCTGGGTATTGGTCGGCCCGTCTGGATGTGGTAAATCTACTTTACTGCGAATTATTGCGGGCTTAGAGGCAGCCACCAGCGGCAACGTGTATATCGGCGAGCGATTGGTAAATCAGGTACCCGCCAGACAGAGAGATGTGGCGATGGTATTCCAAAATTATGCCCTCTATCCGCACATGACAGTTGCTGAAAATTTGGGATTTGGGATGCAAATGCGGGGGATCGATCGATCGACCATCGAGCGGCGCATCAAAGACGTTGCCAAATCGCTCCAAATAGACATGTTACTCGATCGCAAGCCCAAACAATTATCTGGCGGGCAACAGCAGCGCGTCGCCCTCGGTCGTGCTATCGCTCGATCTCCCCAAGTCTTCCTCCTAGACGAACCCCTGTCCAATCTCGATGCCGGATTGCGCGATAACACTCGCAGCGAACTTCAGCAACTGCACCAACAAGTCGGGATTACGACGATCTATGTCACCCATGATTGTACCGAAGCAATGACCCTCGCCGATCGAATTGTCGTACTCGATCGCGG
>NZ_JANLWO010000010.1:0-4175 GCF_031364565.1 Chamaesiphon sp. OTE_20_metabat_361 | reverse complement strand
TCTTTCCGCTCAATCCTGGGGGGATTATTCCGCAGTTGCCGGACTTGAGTTATTTGGGGTAGATGGGAGATGGGAGATGGGAGATGGGAGATGGGAGATGGGAGATGAGCGTTGATGAATTGATGTATGAAGCGTAGATTTTGCCCTCACCCCCAACCCCTCTGTCTTGTCGTTTTTTTATTCGGGGGTTCCCCCCGAATAAAAACGCCGCTCCCAAGCTTGGGAGCGATTCGCGCTCGTCGGGTTCCCCGACGGTTTAGCGAATCAAGACAGAGGGGAGCCAGAGCCGGAGGATCTGGCGGGACTGAAGAGCAAATCATACCTTAAATCAGTAACTCCAAGGTATTTACAGACAATGGCAAGTAACTAAGTTACTTGCCATTGAGGAACCCCGGTTGAGGGGTGAGATCAAAATTTGGAATCATCTACAAAGCTCTTGCTGCCTGTCAAACTAGTGTCAGAACTTAAGTTCGAGAACACGATCAGGTGTCATACAGCAGACATTCGGGAGATTCGGGATTGTCCGAACAGAAGCGTTCGAGCGAATTTTTAGGTTGAGCACTGCGTTGGTGTCCAGACTCTTGGTGTAGCTCCTCTAGGATTTCCATTGCCACAGCAAATTCGGGAGAAGTTTTACCAAACTTTTCGCCAGCCTGATGAGCGGCGTCACGAGCTTGCTCGATCCGGTCTTCAATCGTCATCTTGGTTTCTTGAGAGTTGGTCATAATCTTGGCTATGTACGGTAAGTTAGGCGTGATGTTTTAGAGCAGCTTGCCTTCTATTGTATCTTTCCCTTCTTCAAACACACGATCGCGAATGTAGAGGTTTCCACACATTACGATGAGAACTGTTTGCTGGTAGCGATTTTAATCGATCGGATCGAGCCGGAATACTTCAAAGATACTCGCTAACTGTTAATTTTGTCGTCAAAGAGTTTACTAAAATTAGTCAAAAATTAAAATTTTTCTGAATTTAAACAGACGATCGAGTGATGAGAGTGCTAGAATTGCCATGCAAAATAAGCACTCATTGAGGGTCTGCTGTTGTGATCCGTTCTGCCACCTTGCCGCTGCCTACAATTCCATCGATCGGTGATAACAGTCGTCTCCGACTGTTTTCTGGGAATGCTAATGTCCCACTATCTCAGGAAATTGCTCGTTATCTAGGACTCGATCTCGGCCCGATGATTCGGAAGCGATTTGCCGATGGCGAAATTTATGTCCAGATCCAAGAATCGATTCGCGGCTGTGATGTATACCTAATCCAGCCAACATGTAACCCGGTGAACGATAACTTGATGGAATTATTCATCATGATCGATGCCTGTCGGCGGGCTTCGGCACGCCAAATTACGGCAGTAATACCGTACTATGGCTACGCTCGTGCCGATCGTAAGACGGCTGGACGCGAATCGATCGCGGCTAAACTAGTTGCCAACCAGATTACTACTGCTGGTGCCGATCGGGTCTTGGCGATGGATCTCCATTCATCCCAAATTCAAGGATATTTTGATATCCCGCTGGATCATATTTACGGTTCGCCCGTAATCATCGATTATCTGCTCAGAAAAAATCTACCCGATGTCGTGGTGGTATCGCCAGATGTTGGTGGGGTCGCTCGCGCTCGTGCTTTCGCCAAGAAACTCAACGACGCACCGCTCGCCATCATCGACAAACGTCGTCAGGCACACAATGTGGCTGAAGTGATGAATGTCATCGGTGATGTCGCTGGCAAAACAGCGATCCTGGTCGATGATATGATCGATACTGGCGGGACGATCTCCGAAGGTGCCAAAATCTTGCGCCAACAAGGAGCGCGTGAAGTATATGCCTGTGCGATCCATGCCGTATTTTCACCACCTGCGATCGAGCGGTTATCGAGTGGGGTATTTGAGGAAGTAATCGTCACCAATACCCTCCCCATGCCCGAACATCAACAGTTTCCCCAGCTCAAAGTGCTATCGGTGGCAAACTTACTCGGTGAAACCATCTGGCGAGTACACGAGGAAAATTCTGTAAGTAGCATGTTTCGTTAGGGATTACACATGGGACGTGAGGCAGCTAGATTGCTCGGTACCCACTCCCCGTTCGATCTCCCCATCCCCCTGTGCCTGATGAATCTGCCGATCTTTACCACCCCAAATGAATTAGGACATTATCTCCAATCCCACCGCTCTCAATCGATTGGCTTCGTACCGACGATGGGAGCATTACACCTGGGACATCAAAGTTTGATCGATCGCGCCAGATGCGAAAATACCGTCGCCATTGTCAGTATTTTTGTCAATCCGTTACAGTTTGGCGCAAATGAAGATCTCGATCGCTATCCACGTCAGTTGGAAATCGATCGAGTTATTTGCCAGACAGCAGGTGTCGATGCTTTATTTGTCCCGACCCCGGCAAGTATGGGCATCAAAGCCGCGCTGACTCAAGTTATCCCCCCACCGACGATGATGAGTGGCTTGTGCGGACGGACACGGGTGGGACATTTTCAAGGTGTGGCGACGATCGTCACTAAATTGTTAAATATAGTCCAACCCGATCGCGCCTATTTTGGTGAAAAAGACGCTCAACAATTAGCCGTTATCCGCCGGATCGTCGCGGATCTGAATATCCCGGTCGATATTGTCGGTTGCC
The DNA here is from genome assembly GCF_031364565.1 of Chamaesiphon sp. OTE_20_metabat_361. Classification (NCBI taxonomy): domain Bacteria; kingdom Bacillati; phylum Cyanobacteriota; class Cyanophyceae; order Gomontiellales; family Chamaesiphonaceae; genus Chamaesiphon; species Chamaesiphon sp. OTE_20_metabat_361. Next base: position 1,539 of record NZ_JANLWO010000010.1, on the reverse strand, counting down.
CGACACTACGCGCTGATTCTGGCTTGGCACATAGTTCCCGCAATCAATATCTTACGCCCACCGGACGCTCCCAAGCGGCGGCGATCTATCGCAGTCTCCAACAAGCGCAGCAGTTAGCAAATAGCGGCGAGCGCGAGGAAATCGCATTATTAGCCGCAGTCAAGGCGGAACTGAGTACGGTACCAGAATTTGAATTAGAATACTTGGAGCTAGTCGATCCGGAAACTTTACAATCGATCGACAGACTCGATACATCAGCCTTACTCGCGATCGCCGGACGCATCGAGAATACACGATTGATTGATAATGTGACAATCGGTGGATAGTGAATAGTGAATAGTGGATAGTGAATAGTGAATGGATTTTGGAACGATCCTCTAACTCCCCGTCCCCGAGTCTCCCCGTCCCCGAGTCCCCGAGTCCCCCCGTCCCCACAGCCCCTTCATGCCCCCTCAACTTCCAATTATCGCGATCGATGGCCCCGCAGGTGCGGGCAAATCTACAGTTACCAAGCTCGTAGCTGCCCGATTAGGGCTGTTGTTTCTCGATACAGGGGCAATGTACCGCGCGATCGCTTGGCTGGTGTTGGAGGCGCAGCTAGCCCTGGATGATGAGCCAAACATTGCGCTGGTGGTAAGTCAGGCACAGATCGCCCTTGCGGGAGAGCGGGTAATGGTAAATGGGATCGATGTGACTGAGGCAATTCGGACGCAGGTGGTGACGCAAGCCGTATCGCCCATTGCCGCGCTGGGGGTAGTGAGAACGGCATTAGTCAAGCAACAGCAGGCAATTGGTGCCCGAGGCGGGATTGTCGCGGAAGGGCGCGATATGTGTACCCAAGTGTTTCCCCACGCACAGGTAAAGATTTTCCTCACGGCATCGGTTGCCGAACGTGCGCGGCGACGCCAACAGGATTTGCGCGATCGCGGGCAAGGTGAGGTCAGCTTGGTAGAATTGGAGAGATCGATTGCCAATCGCGATTTAATTGACAGTACCCGGGAAATTTCCCCGCTCAAAAAAGCAGACGACGCGATCGAAATAATCAGCGACAATTTAAGTATTGAAGCAGTAGTCGAAAAAATCGTAGCAATGTATCAGCAAGTAGTAAATAGATAATTAAATGCCGCTCGAACCTCGCTCCTGAGATCGACAAAAACTATTTTCTAGAGCTGAATACCGATGAATTAATAGCCAACCTTATCGATTTTTTACTCGACCATGTATCGACTGCTTATTCTTGTCATGCCCTTATTCGTCAGTGCCACATCTGGCGCGATGCCGCGATCGAATATACCTCTGGAAAAATTGGCTTTGAGCCAGAAAGGATCGATCTCGATCGAGCAGATCTCGATCGGCGGTCTCAAAATCGGGATGAGCGAAGGTGAAGTCATTAAAAAGTTAGGTAAGCCTAGAAGTCGGCGGATTGCACCGAATGGCTGTACGGGCACTAACGATCTTACTTTAGAATACTCTAATTTAGATCTATATCTTATTGACGGCTCAAACGAGAAAGAAAAAAGTTATCTAACAGCCATTAGA
>NZ_JANLWO010000887.1:0-23469 GCF_031364565.1 Chamaesiphon sp. OTE_20_metabat_361 | reverse complement strand
CTTAGGAAGAAACCAAATTTACTATGGTTCAACTATCGATCGAGCTTCCCGATGCGCTCACTGCCTATCTTCAAGAACAGGTTGCTACTGGGCAATATACCAATCCTAGCAACTATATTGAAACATTGATTCAACAAGATTTGAATCGTAAAACTCATTTAGAACAGAAGTTATTAGAATCGCTCGATTCACCTACTAGTTCGATGATGCAAACTGACTGGGATAATATTCGCAAGATAGTCAGTCAAAATATTACTGAGGGCAAAAAGCTTGCCTAATCCGATTAAAGGATTTAAGAAATACCTAATTTTTTATAGACTTCAAGTAGATGAGATCGATGTGATGCGCGTTCTCCATGGCGCACAAGAGCTTGAATCCATCCTCTCACCAGAAATTACCGAGTGAAGTTGAATTTTACTTAATATTCGATCGATCCGGTTGAAATTACATCCAGTTTTAAATAAAGAGAATGAATCCAAGTATTAATCTATTGGATGTGGTAGCTCTGACGGTGAATCTGCCAAAGTACAATTTGTCTCAGGGTCAAGTTGGTACCGTTGTAGAAATCCTAGCATCTGGCGAAGCATTTGAAGTGGAGTTTGGCGACAGGCAGGGGCGCACCTATGAGTCTGTAGGATTGCGTTCTACTCAGTTAAGGGTGCAGGATACAAAACACAGCCATCATAAACTACCGCGATGTTAGCCGTCATCAATCGTACAGTCCCAATTCTTGAGAAATTGCGACCATTTCATCTAATCCTTGAGCTGTGACTCGCTCGATCCGTTCTTCATAAACCATCAGATCGTTGAAATTGATGCGGCGGTGCTTGCCTACTTTGTGATAGGGGATTTCGCCTAATTCAATTTGTTTAATTAAAAATGGTCGAGAGACATTTAATAAGTCTGCTGCCTCCTGAGTGGTAAGCTCGGCATGAATCGGGATGAGGCTCACCGCATTGCCCTGAGCCATTTGAGCCAGCGCATCGACGAGTAAACGGTAGGCAGCAGCAGGGATGGTTGCTTGATGTTTATTGCCATCTGCTTCGATAATCTCGATCTGATTGCCATTGGGACTCAAATAAGTCGTGAGGATGCGGCTGCTCTCTTGGGAGAGTTTTGTATCATCTTCACTAGGAATGTAGGCAGGATAATTCAGGCTACCCATAGGTCTTTCTTTTGCTCTGTTGCGATCGGGAGAATCGGTTGCAATTCAGATATTTTGGATTGTGGATTAAACTCTAACGGATTATTCGCAATAATCGCAACAAGCTGGCGAATAATTTTCGGAATTGAGCCGATCGACTGAGGGCGCGATCGACACAACAAGCATTAGGATTGACTGAAATCTAGATTGTAGGCAACGCTTACTATTGAGATCTATTGGTAGATACCTAATATTTTCTAGCAAAATTCTCTGGATCGATCCAACCTTTTGCATTTAAGTTTCCATTTTGATATCCCCACCCACCATTAAATTTGACAGTAGCCAATCCAAAATGTAGATGACTGTTACCACCCTGATCTTGGAGGGTACCGATAGTCTGACCTCTTTGAACATTTTGTCCTGCGGATACTTGTGAATTAAGATGCCCATAGTAGGCATAGAGAGTTTGATAGCCACCACAGTTGTTATATCTGACAATAACAAAGCTATTCCAGATAGTTTTCAGATTTGCAGAGTTTGTTGATGAGTAGTCCACAACCCCATCGCAAATTGACCTAACATTACTCCCTGCATCCATGAAATAATCAACACCTGTATGCTGAGCACCGCCACCCATGCAAGCTGTTCCGAAAAGACATGTCGGTATTGTACTCAGAGAGGTAAGTGGGGCAATTGGCTGACTAGAATTTTGGCTGGGCTGAGAAGGTGCTGATTGACCAGCTCCGGCTGTATTGCTTGCCCAAATAGGCTGTTGCCCATTGCTCTTGTAAATGACTAAATTGCCATCTGCTTGAATAGCCAGGAAAGCTCCTGGATTACCATCGGTATTAGTTGCCCAAAGTGCTCTGCCACCACCATAGATCACTAAATTTCCATCAGATTGCATGACGAGGATTTCTCCGCGCCGATCCGTCCCAGTAGCCCAGAGTGCTTGACCAGATTTGTAGAGAACTAAATTGCCATCTGACTGAAAATTGAATGTGTAACCACAAGTAGTTCCACGCGTTCCTCTCTTTAAAGTCAAACTCCTTCCATTGCTCGGTCGAAGATTAATATTTCGGCATGATTGGGCGATTAGCTGTCTTGGTTTGAACTCTTCAGCTTTGTCGATAGCATTCCCCGCAGGATAATTTGTGCGATCGTTGCTAGATCCCTTCTGAGGAATTGTAGAGGCTGCATGGGTTACTAAATTTTGAGACAATGTGACGCAGGCGATCGAAGCAAGTACGGTTAGGAATTTATTCATGGTAGCTAGTAAAAAAGAAGTGAAGTTGTAATCGATCGATATAAGGTGGCTACAATCGATCGATCTTGAGACAAATTGGCTAAGATTTGTTAGTTACTGTTACTAATATCAGTAGAGATCTCGGCACCATCTGAATTACTAGTTTCCGGTGCTGATGTGTTTGGATTCTCGGTTTCAGTAGTAGGCTGTGGTGATTCTTGTGGGTTCTCGGCAGGAAGACCAAAGAATCCTCGCACGAAGGCCTTCCCGAAGGAGTCTAAAATTCCATCGAGAGGAATAGCTTGGCTACTTTGTGCTTGAAGTAATACTGTTGGTAAAATCACAGCAGCGATCGCCATGATTTTGACGATATTCTTTTTAGCGGTTTGGTTGTTCATGATACTTAGGTTCGGGGTAATCGGGTAAAATGTATGCAGTTATTTATTTTCCAGTGATAGGCTAATCAAATCTAGTATCAACTAGGAATTGCTTAGTCTATGCTCTTTTGTTGAAGTTACATAGATTAGACAGGTCTAACTTAAAGTAACTTGGATTTAGATTGTCGAGATTTAAACCGTTGTTTAATCTTGAGTTAATCTTAGCCTCTCATATTATTTATTTACGTGACTTGGATCGAGATTTCAGGATAAAAAACAAAAAATTAAAAAATCAATTCTTGTTCTCAAATAAAAATTTTCACAAACAGACATAATAATTGAAAGTTGGACTTTAAAACCATTTTTAACTATTACGTCAAAGCTAGACTAACAATGTTTTGCTAACTAGCTCTTCTTGATATTTGTTCGTGGATATTGATGGGAATTTCAGTAGATAGACTTATTGTTGAGTGACCATCGCGATCGACAATAATGTTTAACACTTACCTACGATCCTATTCTTATCTCCCTCGCCCGATTTGAATCGGACTATCGGTATAATTAGTTTCCATTTCTAATGTACTTATCTTTCGCAAACCTGGCGACCATGGAAAAGAAACAATTGCTTTGATTGGTTGTTGTGAAATCATGTTAACTGAGTCGCGACCAGCTACAGTTTGCGAGGAGGAGTCATATTGATTACCATCAAATCCAGAAAATATTCTAGCATTTCTTATATAAAAACCATTTGCATTACCTTGTCCTGTATATGTAATCTTGAAAATGCAGTCTATTCGATCTGCAAATTTTCTACAGCCACGAAACTCATATACAAAATTATTTTGTCTAGTTATTGAAGCTGCAATTTTTATAGGTGCGACTTGACTATTAGCTGGTTTTTGCTCAAATTTTGGCTGACTCTGGCTAGCAATTCCCGGTAAGTTAGTTGCTAGTAGTGAAGTTGATGAGGCTATCAATGATACTAAGAGTATCTTTGTATTGTTTCTGGTGTATAACATTTGTTCTTGAGAAATTTAAGTTGACTGAAATAGTGAATCATGAGACGGATATGTTTAGAAATAATATACTTCTAAACATATCTCAACTATCGAGTAGTAGATAGTAAGAGCTAAGCTTAAACCCGATCGGTGAAAGGTGCTTACCCCAATTGCCTAGTACTACACTGGAAAATCTCGATGCAATAAAACGGAGCGATTAGTCGTGGTGAACAATTGCTATATTCGTTTACAGTGGAAAATTAACGCTCAGAACCAGGGGCGTTACCGTATACAATTGCTGAGGCAACCCAGTTGTCTGTTCCGGCAATCCGATACCAGCGACGATCGGGCTGATTTGTCCACAAATCTGGGACGGCAGTACCATGTGTCCAGGCATCAAAACTGATGGCTGTGTTGGGATTGATAGAGCCGACAATGTTACTGCTGGTAGACGGTGCCGATCGAACATTTATTCTGTTGTTACTAGCCTTACCTGTGAAATTAACCATACGGATGTTATCATCACGACGGGGAGGCATCTGTGTCTGTATCTGTCCGTTTCTGGAAGTGTATGTTCCCCCCCTCATATCCGCGACTCGATAGCCATCCACAACTAAGTTGCGATTTGGAAAATTGATATGAAGATGAGGTCCAGTAGATATCGCACAACGAGGATCGTTTGGTGTATCGGCAGCTACGACACCAATTTGCTGACCTTTTTGGAAAGATTGACCCTTGTATAATCCAGATGCTCTGACGTGCATTAATGTGTAATTACCATCTGGAGAGCTAAAGTAAATAGCGTTGTGATTGTTCCCTCCTCTGGCTTGACAAACACTGATTATTGTTGAGTCAACAGGTGCTAATACTGGCGTTCCAGCATTAATAGCGAAGTCAACAGCATTCGATTTTCCGTTCCAGCCATCATTATGAGAACCAGTACCTCTAGTAATTCCAGCATTCGCACCTGCTTGCCACGGCAAGCTCCAGTCTGCTGCTAAGCTAGGCGCAGCAGTCGCAAAAGACATTAGGATTGTAACAGGCAAGGAGAAAGCTTTTAACTTTGCTCTTGTGTTAAATTGAATTGGACGTTTCATGATTTGTATTTATTTTTTAGAGAAAGCGGGGTGTCTCTTTTTACTTATCCAGTCAAAATATTCAACATTATGCAAGAAAATTTACATAATACGGACATTTTACTGAAATTGAAGATTGAGATATCTGAACTTCTTTGTCACAGGATAATCTAGTCAGACCAGATTTTTTAGACAATCGATCGGTGCGTAAAGATAGGGGCATTGCTTAGATTTTTATCTGTATCTAAACAAGCTCCAATTATTTAATAGTAGCCATCAAAAAGTAAAATTTTTACTCCTCAAATAGCTTCTTATTTAGGTATTATCTATCCCAAGGGAATAGAATCGGTATTGTTATCATCATTTGTCGATAATCCTGCATCTGCATTACTAGGAGTTGCAGATGAAGAAGATCCTCCATTGGAAGAATCACTATTTGTTGATAATCCTACATCTGCATTACTAGGAGTTGCAGATGAAGAATCGACCTGTGGATATGTTCTTGGTTCTGGTGTTGGTTGCTTTACCCCACCATTCTTTAGGGCACCCCAAACATCATTCCAGTTCATTCCAGCAGTAGCAGGAGTAAAACTGGTGGCAATTAATACAGTTACTATGGAGCCAGCCAAAATCGATAAAAATTTCTTCATGAGTACTCGTGTCCAGAAAAAGGGGTTGTATACTTCTATACTTTTATCAGATGGATTTACTGCTTTTATGCAAAATTTAGACACTACTTCTACATCAAAATTATAAAAGTTAAAAATGTATACGCAAATTTTACGTACGTGAATATACTTATTTCTAGTTTTATTGAATTTTAACAATATCTTAAAAACTATAGTAGGCAAAGCTTCTAGCAGCTATCTATCCCTTCAGCTAAAAAAACAACTAAAAAATTTGCATAAATTAAACATTTAGCCCTGAATAATATTTAGGGTGATACGCATTTAAATTCAATAATTTAATGCCTATAACTCCTACAACTGTGTAAAGTTACATTATTGGGGTAATATGAAGAAGTTTTTGTCCGTTTTGGTTACTACCGCATTAGTAAGCGTCGCAACACAACTACCTAGTCAAGCTGATGAAGCGAAAAAAAATTATGTTGGGGTAGGTGCAACTTTTATCGGTGATACAACAGGTCTTGGCGTTGTATCAAAAATTGGAGTTGCTGAGAATATTTCTGTTCGACCTTTTGTAAGTATCTTAGGCTCTTCTGGCGATACAAGTCTCTACATTGCTGGAGTCAGTGCAACATACGATTTCAACCTTTCAAACGCTGATTTGACTCCTTATGCTGGACTAGGCTACAGTAGTATTGGTGTTACGGATGGTAACGCAACGGCAAATTTAGTGTCTAGTTTTTACGCTGAAGTTGGTGCAGATTATAATGTCTCTGACAGTTTTACTATCAATGGAACTTATAGATACTTTTTTGCTGGTAACGATGGCGGTTCGTTGGGTTTAGGCGTTGGCTACCGATTTTAAATCAATTTAATAGAATGATTACGGAACGATCGTAAGTACAGCCCCAATTTCTTGAAGAAATTGGGGCTGTATTATTCATTAACATGCCGCTATGTAATAAATTAATAATTAGTTGATGAATTGACCTAGAAAGCAATTTTACAGTCTTACCTCAATAAAACAATACCTCCGATCTAATTTCTGCTGGGCAAAATCTCGATCGAGAGGTATTAAGATTGAAAACTATTTAGATTGTCGCTCTACTTTATTGAGGCGCACCACAAACATAGTCAGCTCTGACCCAACCTTGCCGACCGTTAGCAGAAGTCAACCACCATCGGAAGCCATCGCGTCCGTACTGGCTATTGGTAAGTACGACAGAGTTACCATCGCGAATTTGAGTTAGGACGCGATAGTTCTTGCCAGGGCCATTCCGTAATGAAAGGCTACTGCCACGAGTAGCAGTGCAGACATTACCATAGCTGTTACCTTGTGCAGAACGATATGCAGGGCCGACTTGAGCAGAAGCGGGGAGTGCGATCGCGAATAACAATGCTGTAGCGGTTAAAATTTTCATGATGTTGTAACGGTTCGGGGTGATTTTGGTCTAGAAATTGGAAAGTCAGTTTTTCTGCGTATTCATACGCCAACAAAAGTATCTTCCTATACTTATATCAGCGCAATTGATAATGTTTATGCAACCGATCTAATGTGTCGGGTGAAAATGGTTTTATTTACCCAGCACACTCAGGCTCACAGATATAATCCGATCGAACCCATCCCCGACGACCATTAGAGGAAGTTCGCAACCATTGAAAGCCATCTTTCCCATACTGACTGCCGTTAAAGGATAAGCCAGTACCGTTCGATACTTGCTTGAGCACACGATAGCTTTTACCAGGGCCGCTCCGAATCGAGAGACTGCTACTTCCTTGAGCAGTACAGACGTTGCCATAGGTCAGGTTTTTAGTGACACGATTAGAGTAAGCAGGGCCAACTTGAGCAGAAGCAGGAAGCGCGATCGCGAATAACAAAGCAGTAGCAGTTAAAATTTTCATGATGTTGTAACGGTTCGGGGTAATTTAGTGAGTTATTGACGTTCGGCAACATCTGGATTGTCAGCAGCTTTAGTATTAATTGCGACTTGGAGATCGCGGACCTGATAGTTTTTGATATCAGCCCATAAAGATTTGAAATCTGCTGAAGTTGTCAGTCCGATACAACCAGATGTGCCATCTTCTTTCGGGTCTTTGTTGTAGGATGGATCGACGTGAAATCCTAGCGCAGATCGACCAGTATTAAATAACGGTGAGATCGGCAAAAATGGTTGACGAACACCAAGCCCTTCGACTTTACCTACCTCTACCAATAGCCCTGGAGTAAGAGCGGTACCTATTCGGTATTTTCCATTTGGCAAAGGGGATTGAGTACCACTTTGATTGCGATTTCTCTGCTGAGTAAAGTTTCTACCTGTGACAATTTGGTAACTCCTCACTTCTTTGCCACCAACGCACAAATACATTGGATAAATTGGATTGTTGTATTTATTCTTAGCAATCCTATTTCCAATAAACAGGTGATTATTAATTTCAGTACACCGACCGCCGCTGGCTGAATCGATCGATGATTTTGAAATTTCAGTGCTAGTAGTTGCTGACTCCTTTGGCTGACTTATAGCTATTGCTGAAGTTTTCTCAATGTTCGCTGTTTGAGTCAAATCTGCGATTGCTGTCTGTGCTTGACTATTCGAGCAACTAGTGAGAGCGATCGAACAGATGAGCGTAGTTAATATAAGTTTTGAGTTCACAATGGCTATATAGGTAAATTTTTCAGTCTGTAAAGTGTTTGCTTGTAATAAGTAAAGCGACTTAAATTTCTTTCGATATCTAATTTATAACTAGGCTCAATCCTAATAGTTGTGATTAAGATCTCTCGATCGATGTAATAATTAGAAATTAATAAGATCTAATTTTTTACAGATAAATATGACGAATAATAAGCAAAAGTAGTACATTTTCAAAACTGAAAATGTACTAAGAAATATTTAACGTGTGGTAAATAGTTGTTGTAAATTAGCGAAGGCGATCGGATGTCATCAGCATCCTTGGCAAAGCCACTCCGCGCGGGAGCAGTCGATCGCTAATTACGTGTTTTGCTTCAAATTCATACTGAGTTTAAACAAATTAGTAAGTATGCTTATATACTTCTATCAGCCAAATCTACGGTTATTATGCAAACAAATCTAGGCGATCGACGATCGAGCTAGATTAAATTAACGCTAAAACTATTGGTGTCCGAGGTTCATAGCTGGTTAGCTAGATGAAAAAATATTCTATGCAAGCTCTTACCCGCGCGAATTTTTGGGGGAATTTGCATAAATTCCCCAGTTAGCCCTGATAAGTAAACAGGATGCTTTGTCAGCAGATCGATCGTGCCTCAGAGTGTAGGCAAGAGTCGCTTAAGGTGTCCGCGCTGGTTAGCTCCGGCAATGACAGGGTTTTATAGTAATGGAGAAAATGTAGCCAGAGCTGCATCTTCTTCCTCTTATCAAGCTCGATCGAGCCAACCAAGCAACTCTTCAACAGTATTGAAATCTAACAGCTCCTCAGCGAGGTCTTCCAGCCGCTCTACAGATAGCTGAGTTATCTGCCCTTGCACTTGCTCGGATAGCACTCCAAATCGCTTGTGGAGCGATTTAAGTGTCAATGCCAACTCACCCGCCTTACGACCATTGAGTTCGCCGCGTTGCTCGCCACGTAATTCGGCAGCTTGAATTTGTTCAAGACAGAAGGGAGATAGTTGCACGATCGGCTCCTGTTCTTCGGTATTAATTTTACCTCGCTGGTTTCCAGCCAGCCGACTCCATCAGTCGTTGGACGCCGATCTCGCCATCGGTTCCGGCGACTAGATCGAGGGCATCGTACCAATATCCCGATCGCGCAAATTCTAGCACCTGCTCAGAGCGAGATAGTCGCGCCACTCGCTGTAACAGTGCTGGCTGTGGCGTAACCATGACTAAGCCGCTGACGAAGGGATTGCGGGAGAGATTTTCTTCGTCGCAGACTACGGTGAGCGTCCAGGCTAACACGCCGGGATGATTCAATAATGGGGAGGTTGCGCCGATGAGTGATGTGGGTAGTTTGAGGGCGACTAATCCGGGCTGGGCGGGTAAGGTGACGGGGACTCTGATAAATGGTGCCGATCGAAAGTCATCGATCGTCCGTACCGATAATACGCCGCTCAGTGGTGTGTCAGTAGCGTAGGGCATATAGACCCAGAATTTGGGATTGGTGGTCGCGCTCAGGCCGCCAAAGTCCCCTGGTGGGACGATCGCGGTTAAGCCGCGTGCGGGATCGGCTCTAGTTAGACAGATGCTGCGTTTACCGCCGCCGTAAATAATATCTTTGGGCGCTCCTTTTCTAGACAATACTGAAAAGGTCGGATCGGGAATGTATTGGAGTGGTGCGGTTTGGGCTGTTAATGGTGGGGCGATGAGCAGTAGCCAAGCCGTTAGATTTAGGAGCGTTCGTTGAAGAGAATGAACAGACATGCGATTAGTACGGAAACTGATAGATTTGGTGATGTAGAGGCAATCGGTGTAGATTCTTGGGTACCCGATCGATTCTGCTGGACACAAAGCTAAAATTACGATCGAGAATCGATTCTGCTGTTTTGCCATGCGACGCCGCTTGCCACTACGGGCACGATCGCAATGACAACTACTGCGGGAATTAGGGGAACCCACACCGATCGAGTATCTAAGTATAATTCACAAGTCGCTACTACAACGACAATTGCGCCGACGGGGACGAGCCAGCGTTTAGCACCTGTCAACCACAACCAACTTATCCCGCTCGCAGTGCCCCACAGTAAGATCCAGCCAAACTCAGTCAGATCGCTCCAAGTGGTAATCGACGCTCGACCGTCGAGGATGTGGCTGAGGATATTACTAGTCATCTGGGCATGGATCGCGACTCCTGGCAATTGTGCAGTTTTCCCCAGGCTCGCAAAAGTATCGCCAGAATTGCGTCCGACATAGCCGATTAACACTGCCTTGCCCGCGATCGCCTCCCGCGTGACTCGATCGGTCAAAACATCTTCTAAACTCACTTGTGGAGCAATCTGGGCGGCGTTGCGGTAATTGAGCATCACCTGAAAGCCCCGTAAATTATCGCTAGATTGAGTCGATCGATAGCCGCCGAAATTACTGTTTAATACGGGTATTTCGTGGGTACCGATTTTGATATTGCCATTATCGGCTTCATCAGCTTCGGCAATATTTAGGTATTTTAATGCCAAGCGCAGGCTCAGAGCGTGATCTGTCGAGCAGCCGCGATCGCTGGCTGCCATGCCGAGTACCTGACGGCGGATCGTCCCATCGGGATCGAGACTAAAGTTAGTAAATCCGACTCGCGTTGGTTTGACGCCTTCCGGGGCGGCTACGCCGGGGGATTTTTTACTATTGCCCGACATCAGACAGGAGCTAACGATCGACTCTTGTTGGAGGAGTTTGGTGAGATCGTCATGTCCTTCACCCATCGGGATATCGCGATAGATATCGAGTCCGATCGCTTGTGGGTGGTACTGTTGGAGCTTGGTGAGGGCTTGGACTAAGACGCGATCGCTCACGGGTTTGGTGCGATCGATTCCCACGATGACGAGCCGATCGTCAGGCAGTTCGGACGATCGGGCATTGAGCGTCAGATCGTAGGTGGCAAGTTCGATCGGTTCTAGATAGCCCTGACTTCTAATCCCCCAAATCGCGGCGGTAGTTGCTAGGACGATCGCCCCCAATTTCCACAGACTCATCCGGGCGATCGGTTGGGGGTAAAATGATTTCCAGGTGGGGAGTGGGACGGTGGGATTCCAGAAGACGACGGGGAGCCAAGTAGCGCAGGGAAAGTCGGTTTCGATCGCTTTGAGCCTGCGTCTGGCATCAGCTACGGCGACTAATAACGAATTGCCACTTTCAAAGCTGTAGAGGAAGGTTTGCAGGAAGTCTTGGGCGACGCGATTGGGAATGGCTTCGCGCATGACGATCGCGGTGGGAATATCGAGCGCCGCCAGACTAGCAGCTACTCCCAACCCACTACAACAATTAAAAATTGCCAGCTTTAGCCCGCACTCGATCGCGATGGCTATGGCATCGCTGATGTCCTTGAGGGCGATCGTTTCGCGCGGGTTGAGGTGGATCGTACCCGTCTCCAGATCGCTGCCGTGTCCGGCAAAAAACAGGATATCCCAGCCTTGGCGATCGTGGAGTTGCGATCGCAATTGGGCGATACTCGGTTCGACGAGGGTGACTAAATCTGCTGGCAATCGTTGGATACAGGCGGCATCCGTCATCGTATCGATGCCCGTGCGATCGCCAAATACTGCCAGAATGCGCGGCTTGGTGCGATCGGAAGTACTGAGTTTGCGTTGATAAGTATTGAGACTAAAGGTGATTTCCGCCTGGGGGCAATGGGCAAGGGCGCTCCAACAGTGCCAGGGTAAACGATAGATCCGATCGTCTGCCGACTCGATAATAATAATCGCTTCGGTGGGGCGCGATCGTTCTGGGGCGGCGGCATTACCGATCCTCCACAGCAATGGTTCGGCTAGGGCACTAAAAGCGCTAGTGTCGAGCCAAGCGAGCATCTCGGCTTCCAGCTTTGCCCGCGTTTGGGCGAAACTAGTGACCGAAAAACCCGTCACCCCCGTAGTATCGAGTTCGATTTTGGGCGGTTCGCCCCGCACCGCATGGAGATAATTGTCATAGTAAGCAGCATAAAAAAACTGCCATTGGTAGTAGAGAGTTTGTAATTCGGGATTGCCGGGTAAACTGCCTTGAAGCTGTCCGACGAGCTGATTGTCTACTTCTAGTCGGGAGTTGATGCGATCGAATCCACTACTCAAACTACCTGCACCCAGACTGAGAAATAAGGCGATCGACATGCTTTAAGCGACAAATGATTCGGTAAAACTACTACTGTCTAATGCTACCCGAATTTTGAACTGCGTCCCTGGATGTAGTTTAAATGAGGGGAGTTGGATGAAGTTCATGGCTTCAGGATACTGAATCTCACTCAAAAACTGACCGTTTTCAGCTTGTAAGGTGAGCTGCAAATGGGCGGGTAGCATCGGTAAACCACCCGCCGCATGAATTCTGACTCTGACTTTTACGCGTCCATCTGGTTCGGTACTCAAACCGATCGTCATTAGGAGGGGAATACTCGCGATCTTCGCGTGCAGCTCGATCATCTTACTGGCGGTAAAATCCCGAATACTATCGTAATTAGTATTGCTCGCTAAATTCAGGGTATTTCTGAGCGCAAATTCTTGCTGGCGCAGCCGCAACTGAGTCGATTGCTCATCCCGATCGCCAATGCTTCCCGGCTGGATAATTGGTTCCCAGCCAGTCCCTAAGATTCCTGCTAAAAATTCTTGAAGATTATTAATTCTCGCACTATAAATAAGATCTATTAAAGTATCGAGCGATCGAATATCTGCACTATCGAGTGAGATAACTTCTGGGATCGATCGCTCGACGAATCCGCGCAATTCGACGCTATTTAGGTCGTCATTAAACTGGACGATTACATAGCCAATTCTGTCATCTAAAGCTAGTGGGATGGAAACTTCTGTAGCGTTGGGTAATACCGCTAGACATTCCACTTTACCAACATTAGGAATGACTAAATCGGCAACATTCATGATGCTTTGCATCCCGACTTGCCAACTGTCACCGCGATCGAGATCGATCTCCAATTGACAAGTCATACTTAGGTATTGGCGTACCGCACAAACTGCCAACGTATTGAGATACACGCTGCGTCCTTTGGCGATCGAGATTTGTTGGGCAGCAAACTTGGCAGCGGTCGCATGTGCGGTGCGATCGAGATCGATAGTAAAGCTAGATAAATAACGATCGTTCATGGGAAGTGTGTTTTGTTGAGAGAGTGTGTGCCTAAATCTCAAAATTTACTAGTAAACGATCGGCTATTACCATCTATCGATAAGTAATAAATTAGCTATCTATAGTTGGCTCGTATCCCAAAATTTTAGCTTGAGCTTGTAATAGTGGCAAACAGCTCCGTTTCCAGTGAGATACTAATGTTTGATAGGGAATATTGAGATCTTTGGCAATCTGGGTAAACGAGTCAGGCGGCTCGCAGACGATAATCCGGTAACTGAGCGTTTGACAATGACAATCTTCGCGATTGCGAGGATAGCAATTTTGTAATTGCCGATCCGGATCGGACTCGATCCAGGCTTCAATTTGGGTGGCAACTTCGCAGTCTGCTTGGTGCTGAAGTACGGCGATTTGTTCGTTCAAAGTATGGAACTGGAAACCAATTCCTCCAGATTCTGATAATAGATCTAAATAGGTTTCGCCGCGATCGAACACCTGCTCGTCTAAACTCATTAGCTGTTGTCCGATGGGTGTATTTTGATAAATATCCCGAATTCGCCAATATAAATAGCCATTAATCCACCTCACCAAATCGCCCGTGAGCGAATCGGTAGAAGCTTGAAATTCATCGAGATTGCGACTCATCCATTCCCAAGTTTGATTTAGTGCCAATAAATAATCTTGATGATTGACGCGCCGAATCCCCGGTAGATGCCTCACCATGCCCAGCAACCGACTCATCGCCCTAGCACGCTGGGCACTCTGTAATGGAGCCACCAAGACGGCATCTAGCTGTTGTCGCAGTTGGATCTCAACTTCACAAGGCTCTGGCAAATTTGAACTGTTCATCAATGACTACACCCGAATGCACCAGCAAGGCTATATCACTTACTCAGTGGATTTACGGATGTTTATGCAAATAACGCCAGCAAGATCGAGAAAATCCAAAATTTTGCCCAGTTAACGTCAGTTTGTTTCTCCTAGCGAAGCATCTGAGCCGACATAAATGTCGTCTAATGGATGAAAGAAACTTTGGGTAAGGCTGTTGGGTTTCGAGACTCAACCCAACCTACAGATCCTTGCTGTGAGTCAATTTTAGCTAAGTTCCCTAGAAGAGGCTACGCCAACGGGATAAGAGTTGCCTGGAGACTGGAAGTCTCGGCTAGTGATGCAAAGTCCGCCTGCGCGGACTAATTAACTAGTCCGCGCAGGCGGACTTTGTGACACTAGCCCCGATTTGCGGCGCGCGCTCCGGAGGTTTCCTCCGGGTTTAGCGCGACAAGACACAATCGGAGGCGGTGCCAGAGCAGAGCCAATATCCTTCACCCGAACTTTGCTGCAACATCCCTATCCCCGCAACGCCGCCAGCACCAACCCTGGCAGCTTTTGCCAACTGGGATAAGCTTCAAACTTAAGTAATTGCCGTGCCATCCCCAATAAATTCCGGTGCGTCGCAAACCAAGCTGGCGTCGGAAAAATCCGAAATGGCGCATACGCTACCGACTTTTGGGGTCGATCGAATAGAGAAGTATTATGGACGCAGCCGCTACCCGAACCGATATCGGCTAAAGTATTGCCGGGATAAGCACCCCAAGTCGTCGATCCAAGATAAAATAACATCCCCGACCACATATTTACCCCGATCGCGCCATACTTGAGAGTAGCGATCGCTTTATCCAATTCCGCTCGATGTTCTTGCTGCGTCTGAGTGTCGATGATGAGCGTACAAGAAAGAGTTCCCCAGACGCTTTCGTTCGCAAATTCCACTGCCTTGGTGAGAAAATCAGCGGCAGTTCGAGCCGCGATTCTCGTTCCGAGAGGCTCCGCCAACGAGACTTCAGCCAACACGCCACAAAAAGCCTCTTCAGTGAGGGCATATTCGCCCGCGACAGGCGGTACATCGGGAATTAGCGTCCAGGGAACGATCTCGGGCGTGCGTGCCCCTAGTGGCTCGGATTGAGGGTACTTGTCGAGTAAGGCTTGATAGCGATCTTGGGCACCTGGATAGTAGGCTTGGCGCGGGGGAATAGCGGCTAATTCGCGTTTGACGGCGGCTAAAAATTCCGCTTGTTGCGCCCAACCCGCTGCGGTAACGAGTACCTGTCCCGAGGCACAGTTAAAGCTGGCATTGTGGGCGACTGTCCCCGCAACTTGACGCGCTTGGAAGCTGATATCGGACTGCGACCATTTGCCAGGAACGACGATAATCGGCGTGACGCAGCCGAGTTCGGAGGTAATTGGTTTGGTAATCCGGGGATTATTCGCGGCTTTGCGCTCTCGTTGCTCGGTTGCGGTGGCACCCCAAACGATCGCATCATGGGTACGATGAGAACCAGTAATATGAATCGTCTCGATCTGCGGATGTTGGCACAGATATTTGCCAACTTCGGCACCACCATAAACAATCTGGATGAAACCCGCTTGAATTAATGGCGCGAATGCGTCAGCTAAATATGCCCCAATATAGGCATTAACTGGATTCATCTTGATGATGACAACTTGATTTTCGCCAAATAACTTCCAGAGCGCATCCATCGCCACAATTGCCGAAACATTGCCCGCTCCCAAAATTAATGCTATCTGGCTGGCTGTAGGTTCGCGATAGATCCGCCCTTGGGTAGGTAACGTTCCTGGTTCTAGCCACACCTCGCCCCGATATCCCAAATATAGCAACCGCTCGATCGCATTTCCCGGTAATACTTCCGCCACAAATTGCCCATCCTCCCGTTGTCGAATTTTGGACGGATTAATGCCATCAGCCTGGAGCGTTGTCATCAGCAGCCGGATATTCCGCACTGTCGAAATCGCCCCAGCTACTAATTCTTCGCCCGCTAGCGGCGATTTGGGATCGATCCCCTTGGCTTGGCAAGCCACTCTCATCCACACATCAGCAACACCAATCGTTCGATCGATGCACTCTTGAAGATATCCTAATCGTTGGGGAATTGTCGTTTCCTCCCAATTCGATCGATGCTGATGGAGAATACTAATACCAGCATCGATCTCGTTGAAGTCGCTTATCACTGGGGGAGAAATGTCACTAGTCATTGGAAAAAAGGGTCTAATTACTAACGGAGATATGCAAGGTTGGTATCTAAGAATTGATGATGACTACCAGAATACTGGTGGATTTTTAATTATTTACAACTCCTCTTCTAATTTATTGTCGGGAGTAGGCTATGACGACTGGGTAGAGAATAAAGCAGCTTTACAAGATTTCTTTGAAGAAAGTTGTTGGACGATCGATTGGAATGAAGATTAGCCTCTACGATTATAACTAATGTAAATAATATCAATTCGGCGTAAGAAGATCCTAGAGACTTGAATTCCTGCTAACTGACTAGTCCGCGTAGGCGGACTTTGCATCATTAGCCCCGATTTTAATCGGCGGCAGTACGGGAACAAAACTATTTAATTATTTTTTGCTAAGTACCGATCGATAGACTAATTCAGTTTTCTCGACCATTTGCTCGACCGTAAATTCTTGGATAAATTTTTGGCGTCCGGCTACACCCATTTGCTGGCGGCGTTGCGGATCGTCAATCAAACTAGAGATCGCCGCCGTCAGAGCATCAACATCTTGATGCGGTACTAATAAACCAGTGACATTATCAGCAACTTGTTCGGGAATGCCATTGACATTGGTAGCAACGATCGGCAAGCCACAACGCATCGCTTCTAAGATACTAATCGGCGCACCTTCATAATGCGTACTCAATACAAAAATCTGCGAATCAGCGAGTAAATCGGGAACATCTAATCGATCGCCCAAAAAGGAAACGCGATCGAGAATTCCTAACTGTTTAGCGATATTTTTACTCTCTTCCCAATCGGGGCCAGTGCCGACTAATATTAATTGAATCGGTCGATCGATCTGCGCGATCGCCTGCATGAGCGTATGCTGATCTTTTTGGGCGCGATTGAATCTAGCGACCATAATTAACTGTGGCGGTTGTCGTTCTGGTACCGCCATTGTTATCGCTTCAGTGGCAATACCATTGTGAACGGTGACGACTAGTTTGGATGGTGTTACTTTCAATAAAATTGCTAATTGTCGATCGCTTTCGGAGACGCAAATAATTTTGGTAGAGATCGGTGCTAAGATTTTTTCTACCCCTAAAGCAATGTTCCGTTGGAGTTTTGGCGATCGCGGATCGAAGCCCCAGCCATGTGCGGTAAAAATCACGGGCACGCGACAAATCCAGGCGGCTATTCGAGCGACGACACCAGCTTTACTACTATGACAATGGACGAGATCGGGCTTAACAGACTTGATAATCGCGATACATTGTTGGATCGATCGCAGATCGTTGGCAGGATCGATTTTGCGTTTGAGATTGGCGATAATGTGTACTTTAATGCCTAAATCGATCGCTTTTTCGGTCAGCAATCCAGGCGCACCAACAGCTAAATGCACTTGATAATCTCGATGAAGAGATTTCATCAGATCGTAGACATGTCCCTGGGCACCACCTAACTCAGATTTAGTAATGACATATAAAATAGTTTTGCGGTCGTGTGGCATAAATAAAGCGATCGTCAATTTACTAATAATAAAAACTGATAAAAATAGACTCAAAACTTACTCTTAAGCACTATTCACTATCCACCATTCACTATCCACTTTGTGTTGACGCAAGCTGCGAGTATAAGTATTTTATCATTCGAGCGAGCCGTCCCAGATCCAGCGATAAGATAATAACTACCGTCATCTGTCAAATCATGCTCGCTCGACCCACGCCCATCGCGATCGCTCTCAATCAACTTAGCGTACCCACTGCTCGCCAATTGATAACATCGATCCCGGGAGCGCAACTGTATGGTTTAGCAGGTCGCACGACCGATGTCGATGTCAGTTTTACCAATTTTGGTGACACCGTGCGCCAATTGTATCGTGAGGGCGTGCCGATAATTGGGCTGTGTGCGGCTGGCATTTTGATTCGGACGCTCGCACCAGTTTTGACTGATACCAAGACCGAACCGCCTGTCGTCGCAGTAGCTGCCGATGGTAGTGCGGTGGTGCCGTTATTGGGCGGGATAACTGGGGTGAATGAACTGGCGGAAACGATCGCCGCAGCTTTAAATGTGCAGCCAGCGATTACCACTACAGGCAAGATCCAGTTTAATACAGTACTGCCGAATCCGCCTGCGGGCTATTATTTAGCCAACCCCGAACATGTTAAAGCTTTTATCGCCGACCTAATTGCGGGGATGAGTGTGAGTTTAGAGGGTGCCGCGCCGTGGCTGGTGGCGAGCGATATTCCCTTTAGTACCGATGGCGAACGCCAGATCGTCGTGACAACTCGATCGATTGTTGGCAGTCCGACGCAGCTAGTTTATCATCCGACTAGCTTAGTTGTGGCGATCGAACAGCCCGACCAATTTACCGTTACGGAGTGGCTAGAAGTCATTACCACACACCTGACTACCGCCAATCTCACGATCGAGTCTGTTGCCTGTATCATCCTACCCAAAAGCATTGCGGGGGCGGCAATTGCCGGGATTAGCCAGCACCTAAATTTGCCGATTCGCTTCGTCGAATCCAATCACTGGCAATCCGCGCTCACCCTCGTTGGTAGCGATCCCAATTTAACGATCTGGAGCGCGATCGAGACTGTCGATCCGCACTCGATCGGCCAAGCACAGGGTAAACTAACTGTAGTCGGCACTGGGCCGGGATCGGCACAGTGGATGTCCCCCCAAGTCCGCCAGACGATTCTGGCGGCGACAGATTTAGTCGGCTATCACACCTATTTAGATTTAGTCAAAGATTTGAGCGGCGGTAAAGAATGTCACGGCTCCGACAATCGGGTCGAACTCGATCGATCGCGGTTAGCGTTAGATTTGGCAGCCAGTGGTAAAAATGTCGTCGTTGTCTCCTCTGGCGATCCCGGCATCTTTGCGATGGCATCTGCCGTCCTCGAAGTCCTCGACACAGCAGCAAACCCCGCATGGCAAACGATCGATCTCCAGATCGCGCCGGGGATTTCCGCGATGCAAGCCGCCGCTGCGAGTGTCGGTGCCCCGTTGGGACATGATTTTTGTGCGATTTCGCTATCGGATATTCTCAAGCCGTGGGAAGTAGTCGCCGCCAGAATTGCAGCAGTAGCAGCAGCCGATTTGGCGATCGCCTTCTATAACCCGATTTCTAGCCAAAGGAGCTGGCAATTAGCCGCCGCTAAGGAAATCCTCATTAAGTTTCGATCGGCGACCACCCCGGTCATCCTCGCCCGCAATCTGGGCAGATCTGGGCAGGAGGTGCGGGTAATTACCCTGGGAAAATTAGTACCAGAGTCGGCAGATATGCGGACGGTAATTTTAATCGGTTCGAGTCAAACGAAGCTAATTCCCCGCGCGGATGGTACTAATTTGGTGTACACGCCGCGATCTTATTAAAAAGGTAAGAGGTAAGAGGTAAGAGGTAAGAGGTAAGAGGTAAGAGGTAAGAGGTAAGAGGGATAAGATCGCATTAACGTTTTCTAATTAGTCCGCGTAGGCGGACTTTGCATCACAAGCGGCGATTTCAATCGCTGGAGTGTCTTTGGCTGTTCAATTATAAATTGGTATCAAATCAATTTCCCATCAAAATCAAAAACCCCAATCTTGTTAGATCGGGGTTTTTGATGTTACTTAAGTCTTAAAACACAGTTGTCAAAAGTGTTACCGCGATCGCCACTCAACTAAATTGACCGCTCATCGAAGTTTTTTCCGTCGGGTTGTAACTTTCTTGAGCGACCTCCTCATAATCGATCGTCATCTGAGCTGGCTTACAGCGTTTGATGGTGACTTGGATACCTTGGGCTGACTCACCTTCTAAGTCCTCAACATAACCAGCTTTGGCTTCATCGGCTTCTACTGCGGTTGTGAACGGCCCAAAATAATAGGTGCAATGAGGTTTGGCAGTGGTGATTTCGACCCACCAAGCTTGTCCTATTAGATGGAGCGCACTGCTCCAGATGTCTTGAATATTCATTGGTTTAGATTCCGCTGATTCAAATGAGGTTGATAAGTCGAGCGACTAAAAGAATTTGAGAGCCTATATCTTAAATCATCCCAAAATACTCGCTTAACGCTCAGAAATTCGTAACATATTTGACAAACGTTGGCGAGAGATCTCGTACAAGCACATTGCAGCGGCATTTGCAGCATTTAAACTGGGAGTTTTACCGCTCAGGGGAATCGAAACCAAATGATCGCAACCTTTTTGAGTGAGTAAACTCAGTCCGTCGCCTTCGGCACCAATTGCTAGGACGATCGGGTGACGACTGCTAAAATCGACATCGAAGATGGCTTGTTCGGCATCAGCAGCGGTGCCATAGATCCAGAAACCAGCTTCTTTGAGTTGTGCTAACGCCCGACTGAGATTGACGACGCGGGCGACGGGCAGGTGTTCTAAGGCACCAGCAGCTACTTTCAGGACTGTCGAAGTGATCCCGACGGCGCGCCGCTGAGGAATAACGACTCCTTGCGCTCCCAAGGCTTCCGCCGTGCGGACGATCGAGCCGAGATTTTGGGGATCGGTAATCCCATCGGCAACCACGATGACGGGACGATCGGAAGTCGCTAAGGCTTTGGCGATCAGTTCTTCGAGTTCTAGATAGTCGTGGGGTGCAACTTGCGCGACGATCCCCTGATGATTGCCACCACTGGCTAGATAGCCCAATCGTTGCACGTCTACTTCATCGACGACCGTACCATTGGCTTTGGCGCGATCGATGAGCGTAAAAAAGGCGGGATGGTGGCGGAGTTTGGATAGTACCCAGATCCGATTGATTTGGCGTTCGTTTTCGATCGCGGTGAAGACCGAATGCTTGCCATAGAGGTAGTCGGTAACTTCTTCTTCGGTAATCTCTGGTGCGGGGGGATCTTGCCACCCACCGCGATTGCTGCGGCTGTAAGCGGGACGATCTGACGAATTGCCGCCGCGATCCTCCCGGCGGCGATCGCCAAAACTGCTGGGACGATCGTCACGGTTGAAGTTGGGGCGATCTGCTGAATTGCCACCCCGATCGTCACGACGGCGATCGCCAAAACTGCTGGCGCGATCGTCACGGTTGAAGCTAGGCCGATCGCGCCGATCGCCACCGCCACCACCGCGACGATCGGTAGCTGAATCGTCTCTACGGGGCTTATACCCCTCTGTACGCGGTGCAAAATCCCGATTTGGATTCGGACGCGGTACACCCCAATCTTTGCGCTCCTCGCGGGGTTTATCAGCGCGATTGAAGTTACTGCCACTCGGCTTGGGTCGGTCGAAACTCGATCCGCCTTCAGACGTGCGCGGACGATAGCTGCGATCGCGATCGAAATTATTGGCACCGTCAGTTTTGCGGGGACGGCGATCTCCAGATGGTCGATCGCTGGCTGCGCCACCTTCGCGGCGACGCGGTGCATCACCTGCTGGGCGATATCTGTCCGAACTGCTAGGTCTAGCGTCAGTACTGCGGCTGGGGCGAAAATCGCGATCCCCACTGCTAGCACCATCGCGATCTCCCTGACGTGGGGAGGGTTTACCGCCACCAGAGCGACGAGGTTTGAATACCATGATATATATTAGCTAAAATTAGGGGGCTGGAGTCGAATCAAACTGGAGCAAGGCGAGTAACTCCGCAAGCCGTGGGGGATTGGTAATGTAAAGATAACCGATTAAAGTCTCAAAACTGGTAGCTTGCTGATAAACTTCGGGATCGAGGCGACGCGGACGACCATTCGCCGCATTCCGACCTCGCCGGGTTGCATCCAATTCCACGGATGTCAGATGGGGTAGGAGTAGTTGCAGATGGCTAGACTGCGCTTCAGCACGGACCTGGGCGACAACTTGTTGATGGTAGGCGTGGGATCGTTTAGGCGGAAACAAAAATTGCGTGCGAACGTAAAGCTCGTACACGGCATCTCCCAAATATGCTAGAGCTGCTGGTGACAGTTGTGACACTCGATCGGGGTGGATAGCTAGACTATTTAGCTGTTGCCAGCTTGGGGGTAGCTCGGTTTCACCCACAGCACTCTCTAAAATAACTCAAAAATTTTGACTTCAGCCTTCAGATCTTATCAAGATTTCTCGCAACTAGTTAAAATCTGTACATTTTGACATCAAACTTAGCAGGGAATAGGGAATAGGGAATAGGGGATAGGGAATAGGGAAACGGCTCGTTTAATTTCCTTTACCCCTTACCCCTTACCCCTTACCCCTTACCCCTTACCCTTTACCCCTGGATCGAGCCTTGCTAATGCGGCATCGACAGAGGTCTGGAGTGAGAGAAATTGCTCTAGTCTGACGAGCTTAACAGTCTGGGTAACTCGTGCGTTGGTGACAATTTGGACGGTTCCTTCAACACCTTGAGCCTTTTTAACTAGTTGGACTAGCGCACCCAAGCCAGAACTATCGACAAAATCGATTTTAGATAGATCCAGAATCAGGTTTCCAGGGCCTTCTTCGACGCACTTATCCATGACCTTTCTAAAAGTCGGCTCTGAAAAGGCGTCTAGTAATCCAGTCAGACGGAAGAGTTGATAGTTATCTTTGACTTCGCGAGTGCCTCGGAGACTCACGGTTAGGCTTAGTGGTTCAGCGATAATAGCCTCCTTAAATTTTTACTTAAATAAATTATTATTTAGCGAGCGATCTCACACAATACTCTGGATCGATTCCAAGTTACAGCTATTTTGTCAAGTTTATCCTCTATCTAATGGCTGGCAATCGATCGCCCGTCTTCTATGCCTATTTTCTCGACTCCCGCATCTGTTGGACGAATTTGGCAAACAGATAATCGGCGTCATGTGGGCCAGGACTGGCTTCTGGATGATATTGCACCGAGAAGCAGGGCAGCGTTTTGTGCTGCAATCCGGCGATCGTCCGATCGTTTAAATTGAGATGGGTGATCTCGATTTCGGCACTCAACGAATCAGCCGCGATCGCAAAGCCATGATTTTGGCTGGTGATTTCGACTGTTTGGGTGAGTCCGGCGGGTTGATTGAGTCCGCGATGTCCGAATTTGAGTTTGAATGTCTCTGCACCCAGGGATAGACCGAGGATTTGATGACCCATACAGATGCCAAAAATCGGCTTGTCAGCACTCAATAACTCTTTGGTGGTAGTAATCCCGTTAGCCACTGCGGCGGGGTCGCCAGGGCCATTAGAGAGGAAGATCCCATCAGGGTTGTGCTGGAGAATTTCAGCAGCGGAAGTACCCGCTGGCACGACAATCACCCGACAACCGTGGCTCGCTAACCGTTTGAGGATATTGCGCTTGACGCCAAAATCCA
>NZ_JANLWO010000857.1:0-1989 GCF_031364565.1 Chamaesiphon sp. OTE_20_metabat_361 | reverse complement strand
CTTCGGATCGTCCATCACGCGATCGAAGCTGCTGGCGACGATCTAATGCGAATTCCCCAAGTCGTCGAAAGCGAAAGCTACATCGGTTTGAAATCTATCAATCTGCTCAAGCGCGAATTAGGGTTAGTTTAGATGAGAGGGTAGAGGGTGGAGGGTAGGGCTTCAGCTTAGCATCCGCAATTTTCAATTCTCAATTCTCAATTCTCAATTCTCAATTCTCAATTCTCAATTCTCAATTCTCAATTAAATTAAGATCGGGTTAATAACTGAGTAATCCGTGCGACAGTGCGATCGTTTTCGGCTGGAGTCCCGATCGAAATCCGCAATCCGCCGCCAGTATGCCGGATCGATGTCCCGATCGCTTTTAAACCTGCCACTAAATCTGCCAATGCTATTTCTAGATTTTCCACTCCCAGCAGCCGCACGTAGAGAAAGTTAGCATCACTACGCCAGACTTTAACCATGTCAATCTTGGCTAAGGCGTTGAATAACCGATCGCGTTCGCTCAGTAGCTCGGGAATGACAGCCAGTAATGACTGACGATGTTGTAATACTAGTTCGGCAGCGGCGAGGGAAATACTTGGCAAATTATAAGGTAAGCGGACGCGTTCGAGAGTAGCTATTAGCTGTACGTGTCCGATCGCATAGCCCACACGATGCGCCGCCAGTCGAAAGGCTTTGGAAAATGTCCGCAGGACGATCCAATTTGGGTGCGCGGCTAATTCGGACACCACCGTATGTTGACTAAATTCAAAATAAGCCTCATCGACGACTACTAAAATATCTGACGGTAAATCCCTCATCCAGTCTAGTTCCGCAGCCGTGAGCGCATTCCCAGTCGGTGAATTAGGATGCACCATAAATACCACCCGAATCGGTGCGCCTTGAGGATGGCTAATCGCCGCTCGCGCTGCTGCTAAATCGACTTCAAAATTTGCAGTGCGATCGATACTCACCACTGGCACACCTAATGTCTGTGCCAAAATACCATACATGCTAAATGTCGGCCCCGAGACTAAGATACTCCCCCCGCCACCAACACAAGTCGCAATCAGAATCGATCGCAACAACTCATCCGAGCCATTGCCGACGCTAATCTGACTGGGGAGGAGGCAATCTTCCAGTCCGGCTGATTCTGCCACATAACCCGCGATCGCCGCTTTGAGCGTCTGGTGTCCCCCGTCAGGATAACGATTGCTCTCGATCTCGTCATGCCACGTCTGCGCCAATTTTTGCTTCAACTCTACAGACAGATCGTAAGGATTCTCATTCGTGTCTACGCGATCGATCTCTATTGCCACGGATTGCCCTTCGCTGCCACTAGGATGCGGCGTGTAGGCCTGTAAACTTGCAAGTTCGCTCCGAATGAAGGGTAACGGGGTAACGCCGCTAGCGGGGCTATAGAGAGGAGTCGTAGTCATAGTAAGCGTGGGCAAAGCCTCTTCGAGGACGATCGTCGAGTTGTGAATTTCCATCATAGATCGATCTCCATCACAATTGAGGGATCGCTTAAATATTCGATCGTCAAAAAAGTTCGATTTGGGTATTGACATGGCTTTAAATATCTCCTATATTGATAGGTGTCTAAAACACGGCCCTATCGTCTAGAGGCCTAGGACACCTCCCTTTCACGGAGGCGACAGGGATTCGAATTCCCTTAGGGCTATTTAGACATCAACTCAAAAAGAGGTTAGACAGTAAATGTTTGACCTCTTTTTGCATGGCGTATTGTTTAGGCTTTAGGCTTTGGGTTTTAGGCTTTAGGGAACAAAATCCCCTCCTCGGAGGGGTGCCCGACAGGGCGGGGTGGGTAGATCTCCGCATCTCACTAACTCCCCCAGTCCCCCCCGCCCCTTGTTTATAAAAAAAATACGCCACACTTCAAAAACCCCACAACCGGGCTTTTTTTGTTTGTTTTTTATTTGTTTTTGTTGTTTTGTGGTTATCTTTTTGGGGGGTGGGGGGGTGGGGGGTTGTGGGGGACGAGGG
>NZ_JANLWO010000797.1:0-7422 GCF_031364565.1 Chamaesiphon sp. OTE_20_metabat_361 | reverse complement strand
CTCCCCTTATAAAGGGAAGGGAGTAACAGCCCAGTCACTGCCCACCATCAGGGTTTCAGATGATTCTAGTAGTTAAAATAATTGTGCCGACCTACTTATTAATTAAAACAGATCCATGTCTGTGACGGCTCCCAAACTACTTGAAGATACTAACTTAGCGTATTTACCCAAAATCCCGGTCGTGTAACGCGGTGTGGGTGCTTGCCAGTTGGCACGACGCGTGGCTAGTTCGGCTTCAGAGACATTTAACTGTAATAACCGAGCGGGAGCGTCGATCGTGATACTATCGCCTTCATGGACTAGCGCGATCGTACCGCCGACATAAGCTTCGGGCGCGACGTGTCCGACGACCATCCCATAGGTACCACCAGAAAAGCGTCCATCGGTAATCAGCCCGACGCTATCGCCTAAACCAGCACCGATAATCGCCGAAGTCGGCGCGAGCATTTCGCGCATTCCGGGGCCGCCTTTGGGGCCTTCAGAGCGGATGACGATGACATCTCCGGCGACAATTTTTCCGGCGAGGATGGCATCGAGACAGGCTTCTTCAGATTCAAATACGCGGGCGGGACCCGTAATTACTGGTTTTTTGACTCCAGTAATCTTGGCGACTGCTCCCTCGGTGGCGAGATTACCTTTGAGGATGGCTAGATGTCCCTGGGCGTACATGGGATTGTCCCACTGGCGGATGACATCTTGGTCGGCGCGGGGGGTACTGGGGATATCGGCGAGGACTTCGGCAACGGTTTGACCGCTGATGGTGAGCGCGTCGCCGTGGAGTAAGCCCTGCTCTAGTAAAATTTTCATCACTTGGGGAATCCCGCCAGCTTGATGTAAATCGGTGGCGACATATTTACCGGAAGGTTTGAGATCGCAAATTACGGGAACCTTACCGCGAATCGCTTCAAAATCATCGATCGACAAGGGGACGCCGATCGTTCGAGAGATGGCTAGCAGGTGCAAGACGGCATTGGTAGAGCCACCGACTGCCATGATGACCGCGATCGCATTTTCAAAGGCTTTCCTGGTCAATATTTGGGCGGGTAAAATCTGCTTTCTAACGGCTTCGACAAGGACGTAAGCAGATTTTTCGGCACTGATGGCTTTTTCTTCATCTTCAGCCGCCATTGTGGAGGAGTAGGGAATGCTCATGCCCATTGCTTCAATGGCAGATGACATGGTATTGGCTGTAAACATCCCGCCGCAGGAACCCGCACCAGGGCAAGCTTTTTGCTCGATTGCGGTGAGTTCGGCTGCGTCGATTTTACCCGCGCTAAATTGACCGACGGCTTCAAAGGAACTGACGACGGTAAGATCCTTACCGTTGTGATGTCCGGGCTTAATCGTCCCCCCATAAACAAAAATCGACGGGATATTCAGCCGTGCGATCGCAATCATCGCCCCTGGCATATTTTTATCACATCCACCGATCGCCAGCACCGCATCCAAACTCTGCCCGTTACAGACAGTTTCGATCGAGTCGGCAATTACTTCCCGCGATACTAAGGAGTATTTCATCCCTTCGGTACCCATCGAAATCCCATCGCTGATCGTAATCGTCCCAAACATCTGGGGCATCGATCCCGCCGCTCTAAGTGCAGCCTCAGCGCGGAGTGCGAGTTTATTAATTCCCATATTGCACGGGGTAATCGTACTATAACCATTTGCCAATCCGACGATCGGCTTGGTAAAATCATTATCCCCAAATCCCACCGCTCTGAGCATCGCCCGGTTGGGAGAGCGTTGTACGCCCTGAGTAATAGATTGACTGCGTTTGTTATCTGACATAAATTTTTTTTAAACTCGATCTTCCCAGAAACGGCTGCACTTTCGCGCTATTCTCTTTCGACGGCTTCTGTTAGTGTCTATCTATTCTACGGGGTATTTGAATCCACAGAGGCAAATTAACAACTTAATTTGTGGCACTTAAATAACTGTCACGTAAATTTTCGAGATCGCTCTCCCATTTGGGTAAAGTAGGAATATCTGAATCGATCGCATCCTTTAACTGCTATGACTGGCTCCGAACTCACCAATCCTAAATCCGACAATCCTCCGCTCCACTCCAGTCAACCCGTCCAATCGCGAGTCTCGCCGTGGTTGACCAAAATTATTCATCCCCTCGGTCGATATATCGTGCTTCCTGGCTTCTTTCGCGAGATTGAAATCCGAGGCACAGAATATACTCCCCACACAGGTGCTGTAATTCTCGCACCCACTCATCGGACAAGATGGGATGCACTGCTGATTGCCTATGCCATTGGGCCGTATGTCACGGGTAGAAGTTCGAGAATTATGGTGACTGCCGATGAAATGAAAGGAATTCAAGGCTGGTTCTTGCGCAGATTGGGGTGCTTTGAGATCGATACCACCAAGCCCAGTCCAGCCGTTATTCGTCATAGTATCGAGTTGCTCCATCAAGGCGAAATGCTCACAATTTTCCCTGAAGGTAATCTCATTCGCGATCGAGTGTTGCATCCGATTAAGGAAGGGTTGACTCGGATTGCTACGCAAGCGGTATCATTAAAGCCAGATCTAGACCTCAAGATTATTCCAATTAATCTCGACTATGAGCATCCCTATCCCAAATTTGGCGATCGCGTTACCATCGAACTTGGCAAACCACTACAGGTAAACGACTATCAACAATTTTCTAGTAAAACTGGTGCTAAAAAACTCCATCAAGACCTCGTTCGATCTCTCGAAGAATTAACGGCATCGTCTAAGTATCAATAATTGGATGCAAAAGTCTTCGCCAAATTCAATCTAGAATAGTTTCATCTATTTTGCCGACTGTCTATGATTGCCTCCCCACAGTCCAACTAGCTGAGCCAAAGCCTTAGTCTAAGCTGCTTGACTAGAGTAATGCTGGTTCGCGGTCGAGCTGACAATATAATTGCTTACATAGTGATATTTCTGTCCCTTTGCGATTCCATACTACTCGATCGAAGATTTGATGTAATAGGAACATGCCGCGCCCTGACTCTGATTCTACTTGCGGTAATAAATCTACAGGTTGTTCTTGGCGACTGCGTTCGGGTGGCTGAAATCCACCGCCTTCATCTGAGATAATCCACCAATATGCCCCATCTTCAAAACAAAAACGGACAATAACCTGCTTGCGGGGGTCGAGGTTATTTCCGTGCTTGGCAGCGTTTACCAACGCCTCTTGGAGTCCTAATCTAATTTCTGCGTGCCATTTACCAGGGACTTTCGACAATAGATTGTCGAGGATCGGACAGAGAAAAAGTGTCGATGCAAAGCTCACTTTATCCCACTCAGACTTCACTGGACTTAATACCATAGCAACCCTTTAATCCTCATAAAGCACTTTTGCCGGATTACAATCGCAAACTGTTCAAAAAAAACAGTGTGACTCTCGTTTGCGAAGCGCCATTCCATCTACTTAGAGTAAATACTCCTTTTGATAGATGGTTTTAACTCCACATTTACCATTGTAATGAAAATTTTTTGGTTAGTCTAGGCAAGTGACAGTAGCATTTGTAGATCGTTTTACCAGTATCTTTATGTGACAAGCTTGCGATAAAAGCGCGATCGGCGCTGTGTATAACGAATTACAGCAGTATTACATGCTGCTAGGTTGAAGCTCACCAGTCTGAAACAGTAAAGCTGTCAAGCACGGCTCGACAGCATACGTTTCAATCGATTGGGAGATTCAGCTACAATTTCGGGGCGGATAACCGTACCTACGGCTATCCGCCTTTTGGCTCAGCGCGATCGACCGATTGGTGACAATACTACTTAGACAACGGCTGGAGCCGCAACTTCAGCTCTAGTCAAGAATGCTACACATTCGACATGGGCTGTTTGGGGGAA
This sequence comes from Chamaesiphon sp. OTE_20_metabat_361, assembly GCF_031364565.1. NCBI lineage: Bacteria > Bacillati > Cyanobacteriota > Cyanophyceae > Gomontiellales > Chamaesiphonaceae > Chamaesiphon > Chamaesiphon sp. OTE_20_metabat_361. The sequence continues at coordinate 3,585 of NZ_JANLWO010000797.1, read as the reverse complement.
GAAATCAGCAGGTTGGACGTAGGTAAGCTGGTAGCCACCTTGTTCGCAAAGAATTTGTAAGTCTCTGGCGAGAGTTGCGGGTTTGCAACTGATGTAGATGATTTGAGCGGGTTGCATCGCGGTGAGTGCGTCGAGGACAGCTCGATCGCAGCCCGTGCGCGGCGGATCTAGTAAGATGACATCAGCCTGAATATCCATCGCTGGTAATAGTTCTTCGACTTCACCAGTGCGGAATTCGATGTTATTAATCCCATTGAGCCGCGCGTTGGCTCTGGCTTGCACTACTGACGAGCTATGAACTTCGATCCCGACGACGCGCTTGACACGCTTGGAGAGTGGGAGTGTGAATGTCCCAATTCCGCAATAAGCATCGATCAGCGTTTCGGTACCTTTAAAGCCCGCTCGATCGATAATGAGGTTTAATACGGCTTCGGCTTGCTCGGTGTAAATCTGAAAAAAGGTGTCCGCTTTGAGCTGAAACTGTAAATGCCCGAAGGTTTCGCAAATATATTCACGCCCTGCAATACAGCGAGTTTCCGAGCCAAAGATGGTATTATTCGGTCGATCGTTGAGGTTGAGACAGACGCCAACTAAGTTAGGGTAGCGTTGCATCCAACGTTGTGCTTGGCCTTCGATATCGGGGATATTAAAATCTGTAACTACCAATGTCAGCAAAATTTCACCCGTTCGCCGCCCGATCCGTAGTAATAAGTGCCGAAACTTTGGACTATTATCAGGTACGGTGGTTACTTCCGTCACCATTGGGCGATTGCGAAGCTTGGGCTTAGAAATACCCCGCTCTGTTGTCCCTGTATCCTCGTATTGACTAACGATGATTTGGACGCCAGTACGACGCGCTCCTGGTTCTCTGGCTCCCTTACTTTCTGGCTGATAGATTTGCCAGCCGCGATCTTGGATGTCCTGCTTGATTTCAGCCAAGAGCGGATTCAATCTCTCATCTTGCACCGGACACTGATTGAGATTGACGATTTGATGGGTACCCTTACGATAATACCCCGCCTTGATGCCGCCGGAATCGCTAACACCTAATGGATAGGTCACTTTGTTGCGATATGCAAAATTGCCCTGTGCGCCTACAATCGGTGCGACAGGCGGCTCAGCAAATCCACCGATCCGTTTGAGAGCTTGAATGACTTGATTTTCTTTAGCAGTTAACTGATAGTCATAATCGATATGCTGTAATTGACAACCGCCGCATTTATCAGCCACGATGCAGCTAGGGCGCACGCGATGCGGAGAAGGGGTAATAATGTCAAGTAATTTGCCGTGAGCGTATTGACGTTTGACAGTAACGAGTCTGGCGGTAATGACATCGCCAGTAACTGTATCGGGGACAAATACAACTTGATTACCGACGCGTCCGACACCTTCACCACTCTCACTGATATCGGTAATTTCGATTTCTACTACATTCCCTTGTTGCAATGACTGGCTGGCGTTGGGCAGTTCGCTAGAAACTTCAGTGGGAGAATTGTCGGAAGACATGGTGTGTTTTGGCAAGAGAGCAATCAACTATCATAACAGCTATTGAGGAAAACAAATGATGAGACGTTTTTATTTGGACGAGGATTAGGATCGATACCCTACTTAGCTAATTCTCAATTCTCAATTCTCAATTATTCCCTATGCCGCGTCCTAATTATGGTAATGCAGTCAAACAAAGAGCTACACAGTTTTTTACTGTGTTGATTGACTATGCCAATCATGAGTTGGATATTGAAGAACGTCAATTAGAAAACTTACAGCAAGATATTCAGTTTAATTGGCAGACAGAGCGGCGGTGCGTGCTGCGGACTAAAATCAGACATCTCGAACAGCTCGCTTGTTATGCAGGGATAGTGTTAACGAGCGAACAGATCAAAGAAGCGATTAAATGTTTGACTGATTTTCTAGAAGTTATTGAAGATAATCGCGCGAGTAAGGGCGGCTCAGAGACTTGGCACTTTACGTTAAAATTATGGCACGATCGAGCCGATCGGGCGGCAAATTTACAGCGATTCGATCGCGAATGGCATCAACGTAAAACTCCCCTAACTACCGCCGAAGATCGATCGGAAGCAACACCCGATCGGTGGTTGGAGCTAGTGCGATCGAGTCTGAATACTCAACAATATCAACGAATTACTACCAATCCATTAACCATTGAGGAGCGGGTTAAATTTAATCTCGAAGAGGTCTATGTGCCGCTAGGATTGATGGAAAGAGTCCGACCGACAATTTTAGAGGTGCGCGATACTATTGATGATGGTAGCGAAGAAATCGGCGATAATATCGTCCCCGATCCCGATTGCTTATTGGATCGATTAGTTACTAATTTAGAGCCAAATCGGATTGGCATTATCGGCGAACCCGGTTCGGGAAAAACAACTTGCTTACAGAAATTAGCAGCCGGATTACTCGATCGGCAATTATTACCCATCTGGATCTCCCTTGCCGATCTTCAGGGTGAAACTATCGAAAACTATCTCCTCAAAGACTGGCTCAAACTAGCCACGCGAAAACTAGCGATCGAACCACAACTTCAGCAAGATCTAGTTTTACAATTCGAGCGCGGTCGGGTATGGTTGTTACTCGATGCTATTGATGAAATGGACAGCGATGCGAGTGTTTCGCTGAGTAATTTAGCTAGACAATTACAGAGCTGGATCGGTAATGCACATATTATTTTGACTTGCAGATCGAATGTTTGGGATAGCGGTAATAATGCGCTGGCTGACTTTACAACTTATCGCAATCTCAGCTTGAGTTATGGTTATAGTCAGCCACACAATCGCGTGCGTCAATTTATCCAAGGCTGGTTTCAAAAGCGTCCCGATCTGAGCGAACATCTAATCTCAGAACTCAGTCAGCCCCAGTATCAACGATTGCGAGATGCCATCAAAAATCCGCTGCGACTGGCTTTATTATGTCGATATTGGTGGCGAACTCAAGGTAAACTACCCAGTACGAAAGCTAGTCTCTACCAACAATTTACCGATACTATTTATGAGTGGAAACAAGACAGATTTTCTACAACTTTAGCACAGAGACAACAGTTAAATGATGCTCTAGGGAAATTAGCACTTCAGGCGATCGATTTCGATCCATTAGTCGATCGCGAACGAGATCGATCGCGGTTTCGACTCTATCACCATACCGTCTTAGAATTCCTGACTCCAGATTTACTCGAATTAGCATTACAATTAGGCTGGCTCGATCGAGCTGGCATCTCGATCGCGACTGGTGCTAAAATTTATGCTTTCTATCATTCCACATTTCAGGAATACTTTGCCGCTCGATCGATAACCGATTGGCACTACTTTTTTACTAGCGATCTAAATCGTCAACTACCAATTTTTAGCCCCGATTGGCACGAAACAATTTTATTCTGGTTTGGGAGAGGCGATATTTCCAATCTTGATAAAGAAGCCTGCATCGAAGCATTACTTAACTTCGATAAAAATTGCGGCGGCTGTTATTATTATCGGGCTTATTTTCTTGCCGCCGCCGCACTAACAGAATTTCCCGAATCTAGCCATGCAGCTACTATTATCGATCGATTATTGGCATGGCGATTTGCCGAAT
>NZ_JANLWO010000720.1:0-8406 GCF_031364565.1 Chamaesiphon sp. OTE_20_metabat_361 | reverse complement strand
CTGTCGCCTATAGCAATCGTGCCAATATTTACCGCGTTGAGGAGAACATCGCTGACGCAATCGCCGACTACGATCGGGCGATCGATCTCGATCCCAACTTAGTCATCGCCTATTACAATCGGGGGATTTGTCATCGCCAAGTTGGCAACCATCAAGCCGCCATCGACGATTATACCCAGACTCTAGCACTCGATCGCCAATATTTTTATGCCGCTTACCATCGGGGGAATGCCCGTAAATATCTAGGCGATCGGCATGGCGCGATCGCCGATTATACTTACGCCATCTGCTACGAGCCGAATCATTTGCACGCATACTACAATCGCGCGATTACGCGGGGCGAAATTGGCGACGTGCAAGGCGCGATCGAAGATCTCGAACGCGCGATCGAATTGTCCCCAACCTTTGCTGCTGCTTACTATCAGCGGGGCTGGCTGCTGGCGACAAACCACGAACCTCAATTTGCCCTGGCTGACTTTCACCGCGCGATCGAACTAAATCCCCACTATCTCGAAGCCTATTATCAACGGGGCTGCACATATCACAGCTTGGGCGATTTATCGGCGGCGATCGCCGATTTTCGCTCCGCCCTCACGATCGATCCTCGGTACGCACCCGCCTATTACCAACGGGGCAAAGTTCATTATCAAATCGGCGATCGCGCTGGCGCAATTAGTGACTATCATCAAGCGGCTAATCTCTATCTCAATCGCGGCGATAGCCAAACTTATCAGCACATATCACAATTGCTCGATCGGGTGAGTAGGGGTTAGGGATTAGGCTTTAGGCTTTAGGCTTTAGGCTTTAGGCTTTAGGGATTAGGAATAATGGGGATCGAACATATCGAACATACGTCAAGTAGCTGAAGTCGATCGATTTTTGCCAGCATAAAATAGAGACATCACCCAAACATCGGCTGCTAACATGATGAGATCGTGATGTAGTTGAGCCGATCGACAACAGTAGCAATGTCTAGAGAGTGGACTTTTATGAGTAACGATATTAACTATCTGGAGCTAATCGATTCATACATCCGCAAGCATCCAAATCGTCAACAAGAATACTTTAAATTTTTGCACGCTAATCGCAATAATGATGTCAATCAGTTGTCTTATCGATTTTTGCGGGCTGAATATTTGCAAGCTAAATGTTCGAGTTTTAAGGTTTTTCCATAAAAGATAAGTAAGCGGGTGCAATCGTTTATAAAATAGATGATGCCTGAAACCTAATTGGTGGGCAGCGACGCGCGCTTTGCGCCGCCCCGTTCTGGAGGTTTCCTCCAGGTTGAGGGCGGTAAGACAGGAGGTTCCCTCCAAGTTAAGCGCGTCAAGACAGTGCCCACCCTACTTTTCTGATAATCATCTAAAGTTGTCACGATTTTTCAGACAATCTTTACTGATAACCTGCGGCTTGAATGGAGAATAGATGAGCATAGCGCCCGCCAGCTTTTAATAGTTGTTCGTGGGAGCCTTGTTCGATGATTTCACCACTTGCCATCACAACAATTTTATCTGCCATTCTAACGGTTGAAAAGCGATGAGAAATTAACACCACCATCCGATCTTGAGTCAGCGATCGAAAGTGGTTAAAGATATTCATTTCTGCTTCAGCATCCATCGCCGCAGTCGGTTCGTCGAGGATCAAAATATCCGCATCCGATCGCATAAATGCCCGTGCCAGAGCGATTTTCTGCCATTGTCCGCCCGATAGTTCTTGTCCGCCTTTAAACCATTTACCTAACTGAGTATCAAATTTTTCAGGTAGTACATCGATAAAGGGTGTTGCCATGCCTTTACTCGCGGCAATTTCCCACTCTTTACGATCTTCAAGATGCTCGATATCACCAACGCCGACATTTTCGCCGACGGTAAATTGGTATTGGACAAAGTTCTGAAAAATCACGCCGATTCTACGTCTTAATACATCTACATCCCAGTCTTGGAGATCGACGCCATCGAGTAAAATTCTACCGCTTGTAGGTGTATATAGGTTGGTTAATAGCTTAATCAAGGTAGTTTTACCGGAACCATTTTCACCTACGATCGCGAGTTTTTCGCCTAATGGTAGATGCAATGAGATATTATTTAGAACAGGTCGATCGCTTCCTGGATAGCTAAACGAAACATTCTCAAAGCGAATTCCATCGCAATCGATTCCTTGGGTGATTCGACCTTGCGATTGGGGCATGGGTTGGTCTAAAAATTCATAGAGATTGGCAAGATAGAGATTATCTTCATACATGCCGCCGATCGAAGTTAGAGCCGATGCAAAAGTTGATTGTCCCTGTCTGAATACCACCACATACATCGTCATTTCACCCAGACTAATGACCCCCGCGATCGCTTCAAAGACAATCCAAGCATACGCTCCATAAAAAGCCACCGTACTGAATAAGCCCAGTAAATAGCCCCAGAAGCCCTTCTTAATCGTCAGAGCGCGATCTTCCTCATACAGCATGTTGAAGATATTCCGGTACCGCTGCAACAGCATGTCACCGAGCTGATAAAGCTGCACCTCTTTGGCATAATCTTCTCTGGCTAATAACGTCTCTAAATAGTGTTGCTGGCGGGTTTCTGGCGATCGCCAGCGAAACAACCGAAACGCATGTTCGGAAAATCTCGTCTCGGCAATAAACGCCGGAATCGCCGCGACAATTAGCACCGCCACCGCCCACCCCGAAAATCGCCATAGCAAGCCGCTAAAAGTAATCAGGGTTAGTGCGGACTGACACAGCCCAAACGTGCGGGTAATCAGCGATAACGGACGGCTGGAGGCTTGCGATCGCGCCTGACTCATCTTGTCATAAAATTCGGAATCCTCAAAATGCGCCAGATCTAATGTCAGCGCTTTTTCGAGGATCGATTCATTAACACGTTGCGCCAATAATACCCGTAGTAATGATTGACAGACGACTAAACCCTTTTGTGTAGCTGCGAGTAGCACGATCGCGATCGCTTCTACAAATACATACATCAGCGCCTGTTGTCGATCGACTTGCAAACCACTCTGATTCGCCAGCACCACGTTATCGACAATTAATTTACCCACAAACGCGATCGTACTGGGCAATAACCCCCCAGCTAAAGTCAAAATTGCCAGTGATACCGTCAAAGTATGGCTGGTTGTCCAAACTAAATCTAAAGCTTTGCGGCTGTAGCGAAATACCGATAGCGATTGGCGGACATTTTTACCTAATTGTTTTAGTCTCGATTCGGCAGAGCCGACGCTACGCGAACGAACGGACTTTTTCTTACTCGTTATCATTAAATTCTTCGGAGAGCTGTTCGAGCGATTGTAAAATTGTATGGCGCGAAATTTGGCGATATTTTGAGTCTAATTTTGGCTCAAATTTCTTTTTACCAGTGCTGCTTTTTTGTTTTAAACTATTTTCGAGTTTGGGTTGCGCTTGTAGTTGCTGTTCCCAGGCGATCGCATCGGCGAGAAACTCTAGATAATGCGGATATCTTTCCCACTCGCCCCGCACGATACAATTGGGTTCGTCGCGATGGGTACAATCGCTAAACTGACAATTTCCCGTCGCCAATCGCTGGCGGATCTCTGGAAAATATCCAGATAATTCCGGCGGCGCACACACCAGATCTGGTTGATTGAAACCCGGTGTATCGGCGATCGATCCACCCGTCGGGATCGGGAATAATTGGACGTGGCGAGTGGTATGTCTACCGCGACTGAGTTTGCCCGAAACCGTTGCCACGCGGATATTAGAATCGGGAATTAGGGCATTAGTCAAACTCGATTTACCGACACCCGAATGTCCCGCAAATACCGTAATCTGGCGATCGAGTTCTAGTTGCAACTCCTTTATCCCTAGCCCAGTTTCCACACTAATAACGATCGGCAGGTACCCCCACTCACTCAACCGATCGCACCATTCCTGTCGCTCTACGTCGCTGACTAAATCGCTCTTATTCAGGCACAGGCTGACCTGTAAGCCCGTCGATTCGGCTTTGACGAGAAATTTGCTCAACAAAAACGGATCGAGGGCTGGTTCTGCCAGCGCGAACACCAGTAAGATCCGATCGGCATTAGCTACAGGCGGTCGATCGAGCAAACTATGACGGGGAAACACATCAGTTACGACACCTTTTAAACCTTGCCAATCGACCTCCGAGATCGTCACGCGATCGCCGACAATGGCACTCACACCAATCTTTTGCAGCCGTGCGCGACGGGTACACAAGATGAGTTTTCCCCCCACCTCCGGTGTCTGTGGATCGATCTGCACGTTGCAGAAATTAGCTTGAACGGCGATGACGGTACCCACCAATGATGGGGGGTTACTATCGGCAGGGTCTAAATTTTGGGGCACTGAGAATGTCGATCGTAAGAGTTATCTATCTCTATGATAATTGTTCTAAGCTAGCAAAAGATAAAGGTAACTTATTAGTTATGAGAGTACCGACGATTACGACACTATTCACCCGTTGGCATTTGCCCAAGTATAATAGAAAGCAAGCTTTACCAGATAAAACCGATGGTCGCTCATTCCCTCTACTGGACAACCGCAGATCTCGATGCCATGCCGGATAATGGTGGCTGGTTGTGCCATGAAATAATTGAAGGAGAACTATTTGTGACTCGTGCGCCCCATATTCGCCATCAGGGTATCAGTGGTAACATTCATTTTGAACTAGAACTTTGGTCGAGACAGACTAATCTGGGAAAACCATTTCAAGCTCCTGGCTTAGTTTTTACCCTGACAGATGCGGTAATTCCCGATGTGGTATGGGCGAGTCAATCGCGATTAGATCGCGGTATCGATGAGGCAGGACATTTGACGATCGCACCAGAATTGGTAGTAGAAATTCTCTCTTTAGGCGCACAAAACGAGCAGCGAGATAAAAGTATCAAACTGAAGTTATATTCCCGTTATGGCGTGCAGGAATATTGGATTGTCAATTGGCAATTACAAACTCTAGAAATCTATCGCCGCACCGATGCTCAATTGCAATTAGTAGCGACACTTTTGGCTGGCGATACGCTGACTTCACCATTATTACCTGGATTTAAAGCGGAGATCGATCGGCTCTTTTTGTAAGATTTAGACAGTTAATTAATGTTGGAACTGTGATTAGAACGATTAATCGATGAACTATGATTAACAAAGATACTCATCAAATCATCATTAATCACAGTTCAGACACCAATTTCAAATAGTGGTATAGTTTTCCTATCATATTGACCCGATTGCACATGATTGCTGCAAAAGAACACTTTCCCCAACTGACCCCAGCAGAATATCTAGACTGGGAGGAACAGCAAGAGCTTCGCCACGAATACCTCAATGGCGAAGTTTATGCCATGACTGGTGGCACCATGAATCATAGCCAGATTGCTGGAAACTTTATTACTCTACTCAATATTCATCTACGAAGTAGTGGCTGTCGAGTACTTAATGCTGATGCTAAAGTACAAATCGCAGAATCTAATGACTATGTATATCCTGACGTTAGTGTCACCTGTGACGAACGAGACAAAACCGCGACTAAGTTTATATCTCATCCCTGCCTGATTGTTGAAGTTTTATCTCCCAGTACGGCAGCTTATGACAGACGGGATAAATTTAATTTCTATCGACGTTCTGATAGTTTGCAGGACTATGTTTTAGTCGATACACAGAAGATTGAAATCGATATTTATAGTAAAAACGATCGCGGTAGATGGGAGATATTGAGCTATGTAGCAGGCGATATTATCGAGCTAAAAAGCATCGATCTGACTTTCTCAATCGATCGAGTATTTGAAGATATTATCTTTGATTCAGAGCCAGAAATTTAAACAGACACATGAAAATATTTGATTTATTTCTCGATCGATTTCAATATCGTTTCCATCAGATTATCGACTACCCGCGATCGCTCGATCGGCATAATTTCTCTGACGTGTAAAATATTTTGGGATATATGATAATAAACCAGCGTTCCAATAAATAGTAAAGTCGCTGCTTCTGGATCGGATATTTTTAATTCTGGATGTGAAGTTATATATTTGCACACCACATCACTGACAGGTTTGAAAAGATTGACAACACATGTTTTTGCTAGTTCTGGAAAGCGACCAGACTCGCCGATGATCGTTCGCATAAAGCAGCTAAATTCTTCATCTTCAAAGCTCTTGAAAGTAACTTCAGCGATATCTCTTAACACGATTTTGGGTTCTCCAACGAGTGGTTCACCTCCAAAAGTTGACTTAAATTTTCTCTCTCCTAAGTTTTCAATTAAAGCCTGAAACAATATTCCTTTATCTTTAAAATAGCTGTAGACTGTCGGTTTTGATACGCCAGCAGCAGCAGCGACTTTTTCCATACTCGTACCCGCATAGCCGCGCGCCAAAAACTCCTGCATCGCTCCTTGCAGGATCTGCTCGACTTTTTCCCCCTGATGTTCTGCGTTCAAATCTCTCGCCTACGTCAACCTGATTTTCAATAGCTCTCCACTACATTCTATTCTAAGCAGCTAATCACTATTTTTTACTTACTTGACTAAACCGTTTAGTTAAAATATACTTGGATCGTCGGCTAACCTACTAAACGGTTTAGTAAATTTATAGCGAAAGAGCATGTTGCAAAAATCAGATAAATTGCCCTGGTGGAAGGCAAGTTGGCGAGTGCGGCTAATTTTGGCAGCGATGGCATTGCTCGGTATTGGTATCCCTATCTACATCCACCAACAGCAAGCAGCGCAGCAGCAACAACAGGAACAGCAGCAATTGACAGCCGTAGTCGCGCCCACAACCGTGACAGCATTGGGGAGATTGGCACCCAAAGGGGAAGTCATCAAGCTATCTGCACCGACATCTGGCGAGGGAGTCAAAATCGCGAAACTGTTGGTAGAGGAAGGGGCGACAGTTAAGGCGGGACAGTTAATCGCAATTTTGGATAATCAGGGGCGCTTGCAAGCGGCGGTAAATGAAGCTACAGCCAAAGTCAACGTTGCCCGAGCAAGTCTGGTAAAAGTCAAAGCTGGAGCCAAGCCGGGCGAAATCAATGCCCAACAAGCCACAATTGGGAGGTTGCAAGCAGAACAAGGGACGGGCATAGAAGCCCAAAAAGCCACACTAGCCAGAGTTGTGGCGGAAACAGCTACTCAAATCGAAGCCCAGCAAGCCACAATTGCCAGAGTCAGAGCCGAGACAGCCACCCAACTCGAAGCCCAAACCGGAGCTATTGCCGAAGCCCAAGCTGGACTTGTCAACGCTCAAGCTGAGGATAGACGCTATGCTACTCTGGCTCGACAAGGAGCGGTGTCGGCATCTAGCGGCGATAGTAAGCGGCTAACCTTGCAGACAGCTCAGCAGAAAGTAAATCAGGCTCAAGCAAATTTAAAACGGATTGAATCTTCCGGTAAGCAACAATTAGCCGGAGCTTCTGCCAATTTACGCCGGATTCAAACATCGGGACAGCAGCAAATTATCGAAGCAAAAGCTAATTTACGCAAGCTTGAAACATCTACACAACAGCAGATTAAAGAAAGTAAATTTACGCTCGATAAAATTGCTGAAGTGCGTCCGGTAGATGTGATGTCCGCCGAAGTAGATGTCAAAAGTGCGATCGCATCTCAAAAACGTGCCGAAGAAAATCTCGCGCAAGCTTATATTAAGTCACCTTTAGATGGTCAGATCCTAGAAATTTTTGCCCGTCCTGGGGAAGTAGTCGGTACTAATGGCATCGCCGATATTGGTAAAACTAGTCAAATGTATGGAGTAGTAGAAGTTTATCAAAGTGATATTAATAAAATTCGGGTCGGGCAGAAAGTAAAAATCACTAGTATTTCTTTACCTAACGAATTACAAGGTACGATCGAGCGAGTTGGTATTCAAGTCAAGCGGCAAAATGTCATTAATGCCGATCCAACTAGTAATATTGACGATCGAATTATTGAAGTTCATACTATATTAGATCCAGAATCTAGTCAAAAAGCTGCTAAGTTTACTAACTTACAAATTCGAGCAGTAATTAATCTCAATTCTTTGTAAGTTAAAGCTTGTTAATCGACTGTGAAAGCGTAAATTCTAGATGGTGAGCAGTGCCCACCCTACTAAATATCTGCTGGCAATATGCTGAAACTTATCCAAAATCTGACTCGTAGAACTCCACTAGGCTGGCTCCAACTCACTCAGCATAAAGGTCGATTTGCAGTAGCAATCTCCGGCGTGGCATTTGCGGACTTGTTGATGTTAATGCAATTGGGTTTCCAAGGTGCCCTATTCGATAGTGCCGTTGTCTTGCACTCAAAATTAAAAGCAGATATATTTATCATCAGTCCCCAGGCATTAAATATTGGAGCAATGTCTACATTCCCGCGCCGCCGACTATATCAGGCGATGGATGTAACTGGCGTAAAATCAGCAGAGCCAATGTATGTCAGTCTAGTGACTTGGAAAAAT
>NZ_JANLWO010000829.1:0-2728 GCF_031364565.1 Chamaesiphon sp. OTE_20_metabat_361 | reverse complement strand
GAAAAATACAACTAGCAATATGTTTGGCGATCGCTTTACCCACATTTTTAGTCGTGTCGAGCCACTACCTAAAGCCTAAAGCCTAAAGCCTAAAGCCTAACCCCTAACCCCTACCCCCTAAATCGATGAATTTATTTGATGAAATAATTCCCGCGCAGCCAGATAAGGTAAATTTATATGCGCCGTACTTTATGAAGTCTGCCGCCAAACGGAACGTGCTGCCCAAAGCAATCACACTTTACAGTAAAGGCGGACTTGGCGGTCATCGGGCGATCGAAGGTGGGGAGAAAATTCCATATGCGATTAACTGGGTGATTCAAAATCTCCCTGGCGATCTCACCAGATGTACGATGATGTTTGATGACAATGCCGATCTGACCTACGATGTGAATTTGGTCAACTCCGAGCTAATCGGCTATCTCATCGACTGGCTGATTAATATTCGCGACACCAATACTCCGGATTTTCCGCAATACTTTTACTATAAGTTGATGAGAATGGAAGAATAGCCCTAAGTGCTGAGACTGGCTCTTCACAGCAGATTGCAGCGTTATTACGGTAGCTATGAGTCGCATCCTTTAGCTGGATATCGATCGATATCTAGCCAACTTTCCTCAGTGACTTTACCTAAAACTGCTGAAAATAGCACAATTGCGAGCGATCCGACCTATACTTCTAATTTATAATCTTTATATCCACTATAGCCGCAGACCGATTTGGAATCGGCAAGGAACATCTTGAGCTGCGATCTGAGTCATGAGGATCGCGGGTAAGTTAGATTCACCTGACGATCGATGGCAAGTTAATCTGGATTCACTTGCTCGGGAGCAGATTGTCGATCGAATATCGGATTGGATCTTGGTGTGCGGCAGTATATATTAGATTTACCTCTAGGCACGGAAGATATATCGGTAACGAGTTATCTGCTGAGGAATTGTTGCCGATGATGAATTATTGAGTTAAGTCGTTAAATGACTAAGGGTAAGTGTGTGGGGATGGCTATGAAGTACTTGCTGGTGGCTTCGACGGAAGCATGTAGTGGGAAGTCGGCAACAATTTTGGGAATTGCTGCTCGCTTGCAAGAAAAGGGGGTGGAAATTGCCTATGCTCAGCCAGTTGTGACTGTCAATGCGACCAATTCTCACCTCGATGGCGATGTCCGACTGATGGCACAAGCCTTAGCCTTGCCTTCAGAGCGACTGGGGCTGCCATTACTGGGTTTGGATGCTAATAGGACGATCGAGCGGCTGACTGGGGTCGATCTACAAGACTATACTAAGTTACTCAAAGATAGTCTCCAGCTCCCTGGCAATCTAACGATCGTCGAAGGTGGTGCCAATCTCCACGAAGGGAGTTTATTCGATTTGGCGACTGCACAGGTGGCTGAAACCCTTAATGCGGGAGTGCTGCTGGTCAATCGGTACCATCCGCTCTCAAGTGTGGATCTGTTATTATCGGCGGCTGAGCAGCTTGGCAAGCGATTATTGGGGTGTGTCATCAATGACATTCCCCGCGATCGCGTCGATTCCGTCCAAACCTCCTTAGTACCCTTTCTAGAACAGCATGGTATCCCGGTGTTTGGGGTCGTACATCGGAATGGACTGCTCCGGAGCGTGACTGTCAAGCAATTGGTCGAACAGCTCAAGGCTGAAGTATTGTGTCGTCCCGACAGGTTGGATCTGATGGTGGAAAGCTTATCGATCGGGGCGATGAATGTCAACTCGGCACTGGAATATTTTCGACGCGGCAATAATATGGCGGTCGTCACTGGCGGCGATCGCGCCGATATTCAGTTAGCCGCGCTAGAAACCTCTACACAGTGCTTGATTTTGACCGGACATCTCAGCCCTCAACCATTCATACTCAGTCGTGCTGAAGACCTGGAAATCCCCATTCTGTCGGTAGATTTGGATACGCTGACAACTGTAGAAATTATCGATCGGGCTTTCGGTCAAGTTCGCCTGCAAGAAACGATCAAAATTAATTGTGCGCGGGAGTTATTTGGCAATCATTGCGAGATCGATCGGCTGATCTCGATGTTGGGAATTGAGTAAGTAGCTCAGCATACTCCCTTCCCAGTGACAAATTAGACATCTAGGATGGATAGTGGATAGTGACTATTGAATTGCAAATGTCTATTTCTTGGGTAGGAAGGGAGTAGTTATTTTAACTACTAAAAATCACCTGTAATCCTGATGGTGGGCACTGCCCACCCTACTGGGACGACAAGACTACTCCCATCTCCCATTCCTCAATACCTAATTATCTTCAGTAAGCCAATCGAGATCGATCGAGTTATCAGATGTCGGGGTAATTCCGGCACTTTCTTCGATACTTCTAGAACTGGCGCGATTGCGGATGGCGTTGAGTCTTTTGATGACTTGCTGGGGATCGGAATTGGGTTTGAGCGTGTACAATAAATTTTGCGCGTTACACGAAGTACTGACTTTATTCGTCGCACAAACTACTGGTTGATTGTTCAGCGTACCAGTAGTCAGAGATTTTAACTTACCACTGCGGTACAAGGATTGAAATCTAGCGGAGACTTGTTGGCAACGAACTTGTGGTGTAAATCCGGATTCGCTCATGGCTGCGGAACTCCACAATATAATTGGGATATCACCTTTTCTAGTTCTGGCTACTGTTGCTGGTTTACCTTCAGATTTACCGCAGACAAAGCTAGTAGTTGCGGTCAAGGCTTGACTTGATGGTGCAGACAACATGCTGC
>NZ_JANLWO010000821.1:0-2722 GCF_031364565.1 Chamaesiphon sp. OTE_20_metabat_361 | reverse complement strand
GTCACTTCCCACGGCACCCCAAAAACGATCGTCTGCGCTGAATCATAATCGCATGGCAAGCCAAATAAGTTACCATTGACTTGCCCGACACCGCTAGGATCGTAATTATCTAGATTATTCATCACGCCACTCTCAACAATCGACTAGTTTCTAGTCTAACTAACTTCAGCCATCGCGCGAAGGTGACGCAAGGATCGAATACTAGCAGGGCAGTCACAACCTAACATCGCTGCTGCTGCATCACTTTCTTCATCGCTAAAATTGACGAAAGCATCGGGATCTTTGGCTTCTGCGGCAGCTTTAGCGATGAGAACTGCTCTGGGGTCGTTACTTGCTAGTTGTGAAGATTTGACGCACACGAGTCGATTGTGAGTGCTGACGCAAAACTTATTGTCAAGGCTTGGTTTGTTACCAGCCAGAGCGGGTGCTGCGGTCACAAACGGTAAAATCGTACTAAGAGCTGTAGGTGCCGACAGAAATAGAAGTAAAAATCTTTTCATAAATTAATTAATCTTAAAGATTAACGCCACTTGATTCTGAACACTAACCGATCGCAGCGAGGTTAGTCAACCGGGTACATACCAGTAAAACTGGCATCAAATCATCGCTGTAGCTAATATTCACCAGTTTTGACCGCAATCTTATCTGCTTCGACTATGTTTACTTTGCTTAATGTTCCCTGGTACAAGCTGTGAGTAACGGCGGCTGAGGTTGGCGATCGCCGTAAATCTTGCTAATCTAACATCAGTTTCTCCTAGCGGAGAGGCTACGCCAACGGGTTAGGGATATTTGCTCCGCACTAGCATCGCCTCCGATTGAAATCGGGGCTAACGCTACAAAGTCCGCCTTCGTGGACTGGTTTATTATCAATTATCAATGAGACTTAAACTGCTGCCACTGAGTAGGTGGTGGTGTCAAGAACTCATACGCACCCGACGCCGCACCCTTGGCTGTCAGCACGATATCGAATGATAGAGAGACGCGTAGCTCCTCCGTCTCATTCATCGTGACAGCATGACGTTGCTTGGCGGGAAACATCAATAATCTGCCCTCGACAGGGAGATAGGCTGCTTGAAGCTGGTTGAGGTAGTTATCTTCAGCAATGATATCGGTATTTTCACTGCCCAATCCCGGACTCACCTCATTTACCAACGCCTCATCAATAAACACCAGCCGCCCCGGATCGTAAGTCCCCTCGCTCGGGACTTTAATATAGTAAACAGCACTAACGTGAGCGGTATTGTGACAATGGGCACCAACTTCTTGCTCTGTCCGTGAAACGATCGGCCATGCCCGCTGAATATATAAATCGACCTTGCTCAGATCGATTCCCAGCTCTAGCAAATAGATCGCTGTATGCCGCTCTACTTGCTCCACAATCCACACAAACGCCGGATTGGTATGAATTTGAGCCACGCCATGAAGATCGCCCGTCCAGGCCATTTCTGGATAGTTACGGCGTTCGCCACCTTCTCGCTCTAGCTGTAATACCGCATCGAGTAAGGTTTGTTGATGCTTGGCAGCATCTTGCAGATCTTCATAATAAATTGCCAGTGGAAACAAAGTCTCGATCGGCATAAAAATCTTTTCCTCAATATCGCTAGTTCCCCGATCGAGTTTAGCAAGTCAGTGACATCAATGCGATCGGTAGGTTTTAGGTTTTAGGCTTTAGGTTTTAGGCTTTAGGGAATATGGAATAGGCTTTAGGGAATAGGGAATAGGGAACCGCTTCCCACCACCATCTAGATTTCAGGCTCGGTCTATTTTATAAATGTTCGAGTTCTATTCAACTAGAGTGGCTATAATGATTGGAACTCGATCGGACTAATATTCACCAATCGCTGACTCATTCATTTTCCATTCTGGTTATCATTTCTATATGTCTGAAATTGCCGCTTCTACTATTGCTTCAGACATTAGCACGGTCGAGCGGATTCTCGATCGAGCCTTGCAAGGCGAGGATATTTCTACAGCCGATGCACTCTTGCTCCTGATTCAAACTAGTCCCGATCTTATCGAGCAGATTCGGTTGACAGCCGACAAGCTTCGACACCAGCAAGTTGGCGATACAGTTACCTATGTTATCAATCGCAATATTAACTTCACCAATATTTGCGAGCAGCACTGTAGTTTCTGCGCTTTTCGGCGCGATGCAGGTACTGAGGGCGCATTTTGGTTGAGCACCGAACAGATTTTAGCTAAAGCCGCTGATGCTGTCTCGCTCTCGGCGACGGAAATTTGTATGCAGGGCGGTTTACATCCCGGTGCCAAGATTGGGGGTCGATCGCTGACTTATTATGTAGAGTTAGTTACGGCACTTAAAACTACGTTCCCACAACTCCATCTTCATGCTTTCTCACCCCAAGAAGTAGAGTTTATCGCCCGTCAAGATGGGTTGAGTTATGCTGATGTAATTATGGCGCTCCAACGTGCTGGTGTCGGTTCGATGCCAGGAACGGCGGCGGAGGTACTCGATGATACGGTGCGGCGGGTAATTTGCCCCGAAAAGATCTCTAGTGCGACGTGGATTGAGATTATCTCTACGGCTCATCGATTGGGGCTACCCACGACTAGTACGCTGTTAGCCGGACATATCGAGACTCCCAGCCAGCAAATCGCCCATTTAGAGCAGTTAAAACAAATTCAACAACACGCGATCGAGTCTGAGTATCCCACACGCATTACGGAATTTATCATTCTTCCTTTTGTCGGTGAATCTGCA
>NZ_JANLWO010000802.1:0-2518 GCF_031364565.1 Chamaesiphon sp. OTE_20_metabat_361 | reverse complement strand
CCTTTTTACGCGATCGGTTCTTGGTATGAGAATTTTGCTCAGACTAGCGATGCTGAGGTAATTGCGCTCATGGATCGATCGAGGTAAGGGGTAAGGGGTAAGGGGTAAGGGGTAAGGGGTAAAGGGTAAGGGGTAAGGGGTAAAGGGTAAAGGGTAAAGGGTAAGGGGTACTGACTAGATCGATCTAACTTGCCTTAATCGACTTAATTAGTCTCAGCTTGCGACTGTGGGCGGTAGTATTCTAGACAGGTGAGGAGCATCCGGGAATCGAAGATGATGGGTAGGAAGTGGATGCTGTTGACTTCTTTGAAGTAGAACAAAATGGGGAAGGGCTGCCAAAAAATCTGCCAATTTTCCCATTCGCTGTAGGGAAACGTCCGAATGAGAGTGCTGCTGCGGTAAACGTTGAGGGTAGTGGTGGTGAATTCTAACTTGATGATGGTGGTTTGGATCGCTAGAAATAAGCCAAAGATCCCGGTCGCCACACCAACCCAGAGCTGGAGGGCGGCGATCGGCAGGGAGACTGCCATCAGGACGATCGGAATCGTGTATTTGGGGGCGAGTTCGACACTAGCGGGTAATTGAATTGATGTGGGTGTGGTTGTCATGGGCTTGTGCGGCGAACGGTTAGATCGATCTTACCGTTTCTCACCCGCTCCACGTTGAGAGACGTTAACATAAGTAAAGAATTATTTAACAATCTGCATCGGCGATCGAGGTTAATCAGCGTGAGACAGGGAAAAGATCGGGGACTCTGGGTGGCACTGTCACTAATTAGCATTTGGGCGACGAGTACGGCGATCTTATTTAGCTTGGACTTGACAAATTTACCAAGTTGGGTGAAGTTTGTCGGCTTTGCTTGGCAGATGTTTTTGTATGTGGGATTATTTGTCACGGCGCACGATGGGATGCACGGCTCGATCGCGCCCTCAAATCGCCCGCTCAATGATGCGATCGGCAGTTTTGTATTATTTGTCTATGCCATGTTTCCGTTTGGAAAGATGCGGCAGATGCACGATCTCCACCATGATATCCCCGCTCGGATTGGCGATCCAGATTTTCACAATGGCAAGCGGAAAAACTTCTTTGCGTGGTATTTCAACTTCATGCAAAACTATTGGAGTTGGCTGCGGTTGATCTTATTAATTTCGACATTTCATGCCGTGCATCGCGTATTGGGCGTGCCCGAAAGCAATCTCTCCTGGTTTTGGGTGTTCCCATCGGTGATGAGTTCGTTTCAGCTATTTCTATTTGGGACATTTTTACCCCATCGCGAACCCCAAAATGGTTATATCAATGAGTCTCGCGCCACTAGCACGCCTTTTTCGGAGTTTTGGTCGTTTATTAGTTGCTATCACTTTGGCTACCATGAGGAGCATCACGATCTACCGCATTTGGGTTGGTGGCAATTACCCGCAGCGCGGAGACAGGGGGTAGAGGGGAGAGGGTAAGGGGTAAGGGGTAAAAGGGAAAAGGTAAGAGGTAAGGGGTAATGGGTAATAGGAATAGGTAAGGGGTAATGGGTGTAGATTGTGTACGAGGGGATCGTAGTCTGCGAACATTAAAGCTGAACACATGACAACCAAGCCTCTAAATTAGAGCAAGACAGATCGATACCTTTTACCTTTTACCCATTACCTATTACCTTTCACCTAACGGCGAGACATATCCATCACGATGCGGAGGACGTACCAGAATAACAAAGCGACAGACGCAAACAGCGATAGAGACGCCGCAACGTACTGGTCTTTGGTAAAGTGGTTCATAATTTGGGATGTATCGTAGAGGATGGCTGCCATTGCAAATCCCACCATTAATACAGAGAAGAATAAGCCGAGTTGAAATCCAAAGATCGCGCTACAGATAATCAATCCCAAGGCTACGAAACCACCAATTTTGAGTGCGCCACCGAGGAAGGTAAAATCCTTACCAGTAGTCAAGGCAACTGCTGTCAAACCGACAAACATCAGGGATGTGAGAATCCCGGCTGTCGGAATCACCGTCGGATCGGACATCCTGCTAGCAATGAAAATTAATGGCGCAAATAACAGCGCTTCGGCGACTACATATATTCCCAGTCCCAGATATTGTAAGGAGACTGAATCTGCCCTACTTGCCAATCCCCGCGAGAACCAACCTAACAGTGAAAATCCCGCTAATACAGCCAACCAGGTAAAACCGCCAGTCAGGGCTTGCGCCATCCGTTCGGCAATGCCCGATCGTACTAGTAATGTCTCGATCGCGATAAATCCAGCTACAGCACCAGCTAGATGTGCGTAAGTCTTGCGGATAAATTCAGCCCGTTCTTGCGGCTGTGCTTGGGATACAACGTACATAGATTAAACCTCTAAAACTATCAATTTATTTGGGTCGCTATCATCCGAGCGATCGGTAAATATAGATCCACATTCACTCATGCCCAATCCAGAAACTTGTCAAAGATTGCACCCGATCGTGTATTTCGATCCTAGCCAATTTGCAGCCGATCGTCCATGGCTGTTATTACTACTTCATGGTG
>NZ_JANLWO010000782.1:0-6993 GCF_031364565.1 Chamaesiphon sp. OTE_20_metabat_361 | reverse complement strand
CGCGAACACACCAAAAACCCCAGCCGGGAGCGTGTTGTTAGTGACAAACAGCATCGTAGCAGACAATGTAAATGTTGCAGCCAAGATTGCCGAATTTGTACTTTGTTGAATCGCGCCGAGTCTGCGTAAGTAGCGATCGGTTTCGCTCGAACGCACGCGGACTTTGATATCGCCGCGTTCTAGCTTCTCGATCGTATCTTCGAGGCGGCGGGGTAGTCCGAGGGCTGATGAGCCGACTTGAGCGGCTTGTCTGCCGATTTCGGCTAGGAATGTATTGGCATCGGGGGTACTGTTACCGTTACTATTCATAATTTGAAACGCAAAGGGTTGGGCGGCTGCCATAAAGTTAAAATCGGGATCGAGTCCTTTACCGACTCCTTCAATCGTGGAGAATGCCCGCATGACGAAGGTAAATGTTGCTGGGAATCGGAAGGGCTGTCCGTAGGCGATATCATAGAGATCGTCGGTAATCTGGGAGACTGATTGCGCCTCGATCGGTTTGTCGAGGAAGTTGTCGAGTAAATACTGGATCGATCGGCGAATCGGATCGGTATCGGCATCAGCGGCTACGGCTCCCAATCCGACTAAGCCATTGACGACGCGATCGGCATTGCGTCCGGCGATCGCCAATAGGGTATCCATCAGTTTCTCTTTGGTACCGGGGGCGATGCGACCCATCATCCCAAAATCATAAAAGATTAATGCTCCGGTTTTGGGATCGACTGCCACATTTCCGGGATGCGGATCGGCATGGAAAAAACCGTCAGTCAGTAATTGTTGGAGGTAAGCGGTGGCACTTTGACGGGCGATCTGTTGGCGATCGAGTCCGGCAGCTTCAATGCCCTCGTAGTGGCTGATTTTGATGCCGGGGAGGTATTCTAAAGTCAGCGTCCGAGTCGAAGAATAGCGCCAGTAAACGCGAGGTACTTTGACCCAATCTGCCGATCGAAAGTTCCGCCGAAAAGTGTCGGCATTTTGCCCTTCGCTAATATAGTCAGTCTCTTCCCACAGAATTTTACAGCACTCATCATAGATTCCCAGCCAATCGCGTCCGCCCTGTCCCCATTTGGGATGATTTTGGAAATATTTGGCGATGCCCCGGAGGATATCCAGATCGATCGTAAATAATTTGTGCAGTCCCGGACGTTGGACTTTGACGACGACTTCTTCACCCGTATGCAGCCGTGCGATGTGTACCTGTCCGAGACTGGCGGCGGCGAGCGGTACTGGCTCGAAACTGGCGAATAGTTCGGGGATGGGTTTGCCCAAATCCCGCTCGATAATCTCGGCAACGCGATCGTAGCCGAAGGCTGGCACCCGATCTTGTAATTTTGATAACTCCTCGACATATTCCACAGGGAACAAATCCGCCCGTGTCGAAAATAGCTGTCCTAACTTGATGAAAGTCGGCCCTAATTCCAAAAACGTATCCCGAATCCAAATTGCCTGTCGGCGGCGTCTGGCGGCCTGTTTTGCCTCAGTGTAGCCACCAAGATAGCTCCACTTCCGACCGTCGATCCAGGAACCATTCAAGAACGTGATAAAGAACGCCCAAATATCAAATTTCCGCCGCCGCCTAGAATAATTAGTGCGATTCCACCGATACGCACGGTCGCTACTAGACTGATGAGTCACAATTGGTGGCATGGAGATAGTTGACGACTCTGGCACAGTAGCACTGGGGATTAAAGACAATTGTGATGTCGCAGCAACCGCTGCCGAGCTGGGGCTAAGCCTTGCCTCTGGGATGGCGGCGATGCTACTCTGGCGATCGGGAGTACCTGTTGGCACGAGAAGGCTCTCGGTAGGCGGCTCGCTATTAGTTGGCAGGCAAGGTTCGGAAATAGCTGTCACGGAATTTATGATAATTGTTGGGTTTGGTCGATAGTTAACTCTCTACTCGATGCACTCGCCACTAATACTTAACTCTGGTAGCGATGTTTTTGGATTTCCGCTCTGAGTCTGGCAATTTCGGCTCTGAGATCGTCGATCGTTTCCTGGACATCTACACGTATCCCATCCGTGGATACTCTCGTAGTATTCCCACCAGCCGCCGCAGTCTCTCGTTCGGCACGCTCGATGACTTCTTGGGCAAATTGACGGAGTTTTTCGCCCTGCTCGGCGTTAATTTTGCCAAGTTCGCTCAAGGTATAGGTCAGCGTCTCGCCTAGTTTTTCATTCAGGCTTTGAGCTAGGGCACGACCGACAAAAAAACTATTCAGTGCTGGTTTGGTCATAGTTGATAGCTAGCTACGATTGATAGTACGTCCGTAAAGAATTATAACGCGTCGAATGCGGCGGTTGGAGCTACCGATCGGTCTAACTTTAAATTCGGGATCGAGAAAATCGCTATTTTTACATCTTGAATCAAAACAAAGTTGTTAGTATTTTAGTGGATCGTGAATAGTGGATAGTGCCGTTAAGAGCTGGAACTTCCTGACTACAAGCCGCTGGTGCAAGATGTGAGTATTCAAAGTTTAAGTTATAAGTTTCGATCGCAGGTGCAATCGGTATCATCTAATCTGCTGCTAGCATGGATGTTCCTGTCTTATCGAGCATCGTCTCGATAAGACAGGAACGCTTTACGTGTTGGCAAGTAAATTTATAGATTCGGATGATGCTGAAAATTCTCGCAATTTCTGGGAGTCTGCGCTCTAGTTCCAGCAATACAACTATCTTGCGGGCAATGCGTGAGTTAGTGCCAGCCGATCTTCAATTCTCAATTTGTGAGGGCATTGGTGATTTACCACATTTTAACCCCGAACTCGATCGCGATCTGGCACTCGCTCCCGTGCAAGCTTGGCGAGATCGGATTTCTAAAGCTGATGCCGTTATATTCTGTACTCCTGAATACGCGCATGGTATCCCTGGAGTCCTCAAAAATGCCCTCGACTGGATCGTTTCTTCGGGTGAATTCATGTACAAACCTACCGCTGTCATCAGCGCATCGCCAGCTCCAGACGGTGGAGCTAAAGCAACTGCCTCACTCATGCAAACGCTGGCGGTGATGATGGCGGATCTAGTTCCATCAATCTGTATTCCGGCTGTCTCTGCTAAATTAAACGATCGCGGTGAGATAACAGATCCTCAGACACTTCAGTCTCTTCAATCTCTATTAAAAAGCCTAGTTGAGATCGTAAATAAATCTTAAACTGATGTTGCCGATCGATCTAATCCTCGTCCCAACCTTCGACTTCAAGTAATTCGCTGACGGGATCTTCGAGCGTAAAGCCAAAGTCCAATAACTCGTTTTTCCAGTATTGCCATTTAGTACCGTAGAGGAAGGCAATTTTCCAAATTCCATCGCTAGGATTGAGAATCTTGGATGCTACCAAAGATTCTACCTGACGTTGCATTTTCACCATCGGGTGAAGCACTTGCTGAGTCATAGATGATGCTTTAATTGTGTGAATGCTAATAAAAGTAAAAATAATCTTGCTAAATGCTCTCTTTAGCCGATTGATGCGATCGCCAGTCAAAGTTCTCTTTTATATTTGTACCGCACACTTACGAATCTTGTCAAACTATTAGCAGGCACGATCCAAACATAAAATCTTTGTTGTAAATATGCCTACTGGGGTTACTCTCCTCATTCTTATCCCAACTTAGCAGCGATTGTAAGTGCCGATTGCCGACCTAGCAAATCGGTGGAAATCGCCGGATGTTCGCAACTACTAGACTCGATCGATCGCTAAAGATAGCCAGGTAATCGCAATGCCTAAGATCGAACCTGCAATTACTTGTACGGGTGTATGTCCTAGCAATTCCTTGAGCTTTTCTTCATTAAATTTATGATCTTCCGAAAATAATTCATCGACCATTTGATTGAGAATGCGGGCTTGTTTTCCAGCAGCTTGACGCACTCCAGCCGCATCATACATCACAATAATCGCAAAAATTGTCGCGATCGCAAACTCGGCACTTTTCCACCCTAAATTTAAGCCAACTCCGGTAGCTAACGATGTAACTAGCGCTGAATGGGCGCTGGGCATTCCCCCAGTCGTCGTCAATACTTTGGCACTAACTTTACCATTTTGAATCGTATCGATAATCAATTTGAGTACCTGCGCGATCAGACATGCAGCTATGGCTACGAGTAAAATCCGGTTGTCTAAAATTTGACTGATGTCATTGATATCGATTGGTGGGGCTGCCTGACTAACCACGTAAATGACCTAAACAAAGGAAAGGACTAAAGTAATATCTAATAGTTAGCATGAAAATAGCATTAAAGTACCGACAAGTTTCAATACTTGATGGGTTGACGAGATCCGTCGCCCTCGATTATTTAACTAAAGCAAGCTCTAAATCTGGACGCCACCCCAGCTCAATTTTTGCGATCGGTAATATAATCGGCTAAAGCTTGCAACGGTAGCGCTCGATCGCCAAATTCAGCCAAGATCGTTTTTGCTTCAGCTACTAGCTTATCAGCTTGATGTCTAGATTCTGCCAATCCCCACAGCTTGGGATAAGTGGCTTTTTGAGCTTCGACATCTTTGCCTGCTGTTTTACCGAGTTCGGCTCCGGTGGCAGTGATATCGAGAATATCGTCGATAATCTGGAATGCTAGACCGATATTTTGGGCGAACTTGGCTAATTTTTCGATTTCGGCGGTGGTAGCACCTGCTAAGATTGCGCCACAGACGACCGAAGATTGAAATAGGGCACCAGTTTTGTGATTGTGAATGTAAATGAGGGTTTCGATCGAGATATCGGACTTGCCTTCTGATTCTAGATCTACGACTTGTCCGCCCACTAAGCCATTAGCGCCAACGGCTCTAGCTAAATGAGCGATCGCTTTGAGGACGCGATCTGCACTCACTCCCTGGGTGTGGGTGGCGATATACTCAAACGCATAAGCCAGCAAGCCGTCTCCCGCGAGAATGGCGATATCGTCACCATAAACTTTGTGATTTGTCAACTTCCCACGGCGATAATCATCGTTATCCATCGCAGGTAAGTCGTCGTGAATCAGCGACATGGTGTGAATCATTTCCAGCGCACAAGCCATCGGCAGCGCCAGATCGGGATCGCCACCGACAGCTTCACAGCTAGCCAGACACAAAATCGGTCGCAACCGCTTACCCCCAGCTAGCAATGAATACCTCATCGCAGCGTAGATGGTATCGGGGTAGGCGGGGCGGATCGAGGCATCTAGAGCCGCTTCTACGCGCGGCTGTCGATCGGTCAGATATGCCGCCAGATCGAAGGCAGTCGGTGTAGCTATTAAATCCTGGTTGCTAGTCATTGGTGCTAGAAAGTGGGGAGCGATTTGCTACCGCTCTGCACAGCCAAAGCTACGCTAACGGGTTAAAATCCTTGTCTCAACTATTTTACGAGGAATTGGCTCTTTTTAGGGCATTGAGAAATAGCAAATACTTACTTACTCCTGAGTACCAGTCACTATTCACTATTCACTATCCACTAAAACACCAGTAACTTTGTTTTAATGCAAAATGTAAGTTAGCTACTTTTCGATCGGCTGCGGTCGTCGGTTATAATACCCAAAAGACTCGATCGCCATGCAATCTGCGCCCAGCCTGACTCCATCCCAATTGACACCGTTTCTATTAAACGTCGCACCAGTTTTACCCGTGTTCATTTGGGGGCCGCCTGGGATTGGTAAATCAGCGCTAGTCAGGAATTTTGCCGAATCTGTCGGGTTGCCATGTATCTCGCTGCTGGGTTCTCAACTCGCGCCGGAAGATATTATCGGCGTACCGCAGATCGTCGATGGGAAATCGCGGTTTTGTCCGCCGACGACGATCGCCCAAGATCGGCCTTACTGCTTATTTTTAGACGAACTTAATGCCTGTTCGCAAGAGGTGCAAAAAGCCTTCTACTCGTTAATTCTCGATCGGCGGATTGGGGAATACCAGCTTCCCGAAGGTACGATCGTGATTGGAGCGGGAAATCGGGCAGAAGATGCCGCCATTACGCGTCCGCTTTCTTCGGCACTCATCAATCGACTGCTCCACGTCCAATTACGGGTTTCGGCGAAGGACTGGCTAAAATGGGCTGGAAGCGCGGATATTCACGAATTGGTAGTCTCCTATATCAGCAATCGTTCCGACCACTTGTGGTCGAAGCCACCCAAGCATGAGGAGACTTTTTCAACGCCGCGTGCGTGGGAAATGCTCTCGCGGGCACTGCATTCTTATGGGAGTGCGGCGACACTTGAGGAGATGAAAACAGTGGCGACGGGACTGCTGACTCCCAGCCACGCCCAGCAGTTTGTAGCGTTTGTGAAGTTGCGAGAACGGGCGCATGATTTGACGGCGATAATTAAGGGCGATGCCAGTTGGCCAGAAAAACCGGATGAGCGGGATATTCTCTATTTTCTGACGCAACAGCTACGCGATCGCTTAATTAAGGAATTACCCGATGATGAATCCAAGGTACGGCGGGAAACTCGCGAGCTAGCAAATCGGTGTAAGGAACTAATCGTGCTGCTGGCAAGGATTTCGACAGAGTTGGCACAGTTGGTAGTGACAGAGACAGAGAGTGGCGCGACTTTACCTGCCTGGTATACGATCGAGCTGGCACGCGCGTTGCCGCGATTGGCGATGCAAAAGTAGATTAGGGGATAGTGGATAGTGGATAGTGAGTTAAGTACCCCCAGTCTCCCCGTCCCCCCCTCCCCCCGTCCCCAGATGAGTGCAAAACGTCCGCCCCAGAAAAACCTTGCAGCGATCCAAGAGGGCTTGGAGATCTTGCGCCAACATCCGATTTTTGCATTTATCGATCGGGTCGGTAGTACGATCGGGCAAAACTTTTCGCAGGATGGGTTTGCCAGGATTGTGGTTCAGAATCGCTATGACAAACAACCCTCTAGCTCGATCGAGTTAAATGGCTGGCAAAGGGCTAGTGGTGCAGAATGGGCGTATGCGATCGCTCAGTGTAATTTACACATTTTCCTCAATCATGTCGATCCGGTGCGAAGTGACGAAGCTTGGCGATTGGCTTGTGAATTGGTGGCGGTGGATTGGCTCA
>NZ_JANLWO010000749.1:0-2805 GCF_031364565.1 Chamaesiphon sp. OTE_20_metabat_361 | reverse complement strand
ATTCTCCACATTACTGGAGTTGATGAAGAAAAGATCCACATCAAATCACCCTTGTGGGTTGCTAGTCTGAGTCGAGCCAACCTTGAAAAAGGCGTGGAGCTGATCGAAGAAGGTGTAATCGATCGACAACCCGGTCAATTCGTTGAAGACTACAAAATTTACGTCGCCGACGAACGTGCTACTTCAGCAGCACATATCCTCAAAGATCTGGGATTTCTGACCGAAGATCGCGGTTATTACCCAACCTGTTGAATTAGTTAATAGCGATCGGAATTTTTGAGTTGCTGCGGAGATCTTTACCCCACACTGTGACTACGGCAGGCTTCGCCAACGGCTGTCGCTCAGTGCATCGCCCCAGCCCTCCCCTTAGAAAGCGGATGCAACCACGCGGAGGTTCCCTCCGCATGTGTTGCACCAAGCAGGGGAGGGAGCGAAAGCCCCCCCCTTTATAAGGGGGGGTTGGGGGGGTAAACCCAGCGAAAACGAAGCCCAGCCGACTTGTGTACACAAGGTAGGGTAATGAATGGGGTCGATATTCGATGTCGATCCCCAGACATCTGCGATCGTGGAGATAGTACTCACTGACTTCGATCGTCACTAAATACCACAGCTAATGGTTACTCTTGGGCTGATTCCTTGCGTTGTGAGAATCCCCAGGTAAAAATAATTGCCACTAGCGCAATCGTGATTTGTTCGGGAATCTCCAAATCGGGATAGAGTGCGCGAACTAGGAGCTTAACTCCCACCAACCCAACGGCAACATAACCAGCATCTTCAAGATGGGTGTATTCTCCCAACCAGCGGATAAATAAGTCTGCCATAAACCGGAGTAAAATAATGCCGATCGTCGCGCCAGCAATCACCAACCAAGTATCGGTTGATACCGCGATCGCGGTGGCTACGCTATCGAGCGAAAACGCCAAATCGGTAATAGCAATAATCGGAATCACTTGCCACAGCGAAGTGTATTGAGGACGTAGTGGTTCCCCATCCTCATCTTTACCCGCTGTAAAGTACTTAAATACCAACCACAGTAGATAAGCAGCCCCCAACACCTGAAATTGCCAGTAGCGCACTACCCAAGTAGCAGCGACGATCAGTGTCATCCGGAGGATATAGGCAAAGAGTAGACCGAGATTTAGGGCTTTGGGACGGAGTTTTTCGTCAACCAAGCCTTGAGAAATGGAGGCGAGGGCGATCGCGTTATCGGCTGATAGTACAGCTTCTAGCGCGACTAGCACTAGCAACAAGATTGGTGTAGACATACCAATATCTATTGGTAACTCGATCGGTTTGTCTATCATCGATGAAGTAAAGAGGATTGGATAGTGTAATGGTAATTTTCAGCTAGCAGCGACACCTGAAAATTTTAAGCTGTATCGGTGGGATCGCATCACTCCCATTTTATCAAACTTAGCTGCTATTACCCTATTGTACCCGCTCGCCGTCATCGCATTGCTGCTGGGTGTCGATCGCCGCGCTCTTGATTTGAGCAGTCTGCGAAATTGTCAGAACTAGCAGAAAATTGCTAATCTACTCGACCTGATATTAACAAGCTAGTGCCGAAATTATTTAGCAATCGATCGATCGATTGTAATATTTATCACGTTTTAATTAATCCTTGACAATTCAAGATCCAGATTGCTGCACTCACAAGGTTTGAGGTTTTATCGATCGCGATCTGGCTCAAATTGTTCGAGCAAACGCCGATTTTGAGTAAATTAGCAATAGATAAAAGTACTGTTTTAGATCGATATATTTTTTTAAATTGCGTATTTAGTCGTATTAACAAAAATGACGAAGAAATATAGTATCTAGGTGATTTACTTTCAAAAAACACATTTAGCACGTTCGCTAAACTCCTCACCAACATTGGATCGCGCCACTTATCTTTAAGGATTATTCAAATGATCGAAGTAAAAAAGCAAGTTAAATATCTGATGTGTGGCGGATTAACGCTGTTTGCTCTAGCTGGAGCAGCTCCTGCTCATGCGGTATCTTTTGTGAACACTTTTCGCCCATCGGGGAACACTACCGAAGTTGGTACAGTAGATCCAGCAACCGGAGCCTATACTCGTTACAGTTCGAGTGAATTACAGTTAACTGACATTGCATTGAATACAACTAATCAGTTGTATGGCGTTACCTACGATCAATTATACCGACTTAATGCAGGAACTAATACTCAAGCAATCGTAGGTGACTTAGGCGTAACTGGCATTAACGGTCTAGCCTTTGATAACAAAAATAATCTATATGGGCTTGGGGGACGCAGCACCACCAACGGGATTGGGAACCCTGGCTTTTATAGTATTAGCACTTCCAATGGTGTTGCTTCATTAATTAGCAACCTTGGCGCTTTAGCACCCACAGCATTTGGTAACGGTAACGCAACTAATGGTGATAGTAGCGACCTCGTTTTCAATCCCAGCACTGGCGAGTTTCTGGCTGTATCAGGAAATAATAATGCTCAGTTGTTATCGATTTCCTTAACTGGTACGACGAGAACAATTGGTACTGGCACTGGCTTCAACTTCGTTTCGGGATTGACTTTAGATGGTGGTGTCTTG
The DNA here is from genome assembly GCF_031364565.1 of Chamaesiphon sp. OTE_20_metabat_361. Lineage (NCBI taxonomy): Bacteria > Bacillati > Cyanobacteriota > Cyanophyceae > Gomontiellales > Chamaesiphonaceae > Chamaesiphon > Chamaesiphon sp. OTE_20_metabat_361. Next base: position 235 of record NZ_JANLWO010000749.1, on the reverse strand, counting down.
CGGGGGTATACTACCAATAAAAATCAGATTACGATCGATATCGCTACCGGAGTAGGTGCTTTCGATAAACAAGTCAGCGGTATTGTAGTATTGCTCGATGGCTCTAATTCTTCGATCGGGGGAGCCGCATCAACCATCTCTGCAACGGCAGTGCCCGAACCAAGTGCGATGGGTGGGTTTGCCTTTTTAGGCGTCTGTTTTGGTGCCCGGATGTTGCTCAAGCGCAAACAGCGAC
>NZ_JANLWO010000744.1:0-2962 GCF_031364565.1 Chamaesiphon sp. OTE_20_metabat_361 | reverse complement strand
ATCGCTTCAATCGCGGTAATATCGGCGGTTCGATCGAGGCAATGAATGAAGCAATTAAGCTCAATCCTCGCTACACCAAGGCTTATCTCGCCAGATCTTCTGCCAATTTTATGAACAAGCGGATCGGCGCGGCGTTAGCCGATGCCGATCTAGCGATTGCCAGCGATCCCAAATCGGCAATCGCCTATGCTGGTAAATGCTTCTTGCTCAGCGAGTTTGGCAAACAGGGTGAGGCGCTAGGAGTCTGCGATCGTGCCGTGTCATTAGCACCGAATAATGCGATGGCGCTGACGATTCGGGGTTTAGTGGCTACCCGACTAGGTAATTACAGCATCGCCGCCGCCGATCTCGAACGCGCGATCTCACTCGATCCCAATCTCTATTACGCGTATACCAATTTGGCACTGACGCGCAAAGCCCAAAACAACCCCCTCGCCGCCCTCAACTTCGCCCGCAGAGCGGTACAAATTGCCCCCCAATCCCCTGGCGCACAATCTGTACTAGGTCAATTATTAGTAGCAACAGGCGATTATCGACAGGGATTATTCGCACTCAATCGCGCCCTCATTTTGAATCCCAAAATCGCCGCCGCTTATCGCGCTCGATCGCAGGCGCATCAAGCACTAGGGAACACAGCCCAAGCTAAACTAGACAATACCTTAGCTCGGCAATACGCCCTCAGCGCTCCTGATGGATTAATCGACGATATTAGTTTCTTGAATCAGTAGATGAGGGGACTGGGGGACTGGGAGATTGTACCATTACCCATTACCCATTACCCATTACCCATTACCCATTACCCATTACCCATTACCTCTTACCTCTTACCTCTTACCCATTACCTCTTACCTCTTACTCATTACCCATTACCTTACCGCTGATGAATTACCAGAGATTTTGGCTTATTAGTATTGCGATTATAACTAACTTAGCTGCCAGCTTTTCCTTAGCTAAAATTGCCCAGGCAGATCTCCCACCCATTCCAGTCGATCGAGTCACTAGGAATAAATCTACCACCAATTTTGTCAGTCAAGGTACTGAAATATTCCTCAATGGTAAAACTCTAAATGTCCCCTGGGGACAATGGCAAACTAGCAATGGTTTGCGGTTGGGAATTAGCGATACAGCTCTCGATCGCCAGCTCGGGGTAGAGTTATTTAGTAATAGTAATTATCAAACCCAGCCCGTCGATTGGTATGGCACCACTCGATTCCGCAAAGCGGAGGCTACGCCAACGACACCAGTGAGTATAAATGCCAAACTCAGCCGTCAATATCGCTATCTAGATATTACCGATCTCGCCAAACAGAGCGGATGGCAATGGCAGATCGTCGGGACTAAACTGCAACTCAATACACCAGCGACTAGAGTCGTCAATGTCCGCCGCGAAAATATCCCTAAAAACGACAAAATCACCGTCACCCTAGATCGACATACACCCTGGAAACTCAGCCAAACACCTACCGAAGGTTATCTGACGATCGAAGCAATTGCCGACCCAAAATTACTCGCCCAATTTAATGCCCCGCCGCCAACTTTCGACACCAATCTCGACCCCGATGACGATCCGACAGCTAAGAAATTAGAATACAAAGTCACCAGCAGTAAAAATCAAACAATTATTCAATTTCCGATCGTCAAAGGACAGCGGGCGAGGACAAAATTATTGTCGCCAACTAGTCTCGAAGTGAGTATTAACTCCAATCTTGCCACCATTCCCGATCGCGAGATAAAATGGGCACCAGGACTCAAATGGCGACAAAAGTGGGTGAAATTGGGCGCGACTAATTTCCCCGTGAGCTATCTGGAAATCGATCCGCGCCAAAAAGGCATTAAGTTTCGATCGATGCTAGCCCTCGAACCAAATCTCGTCGGTACCAATCATCTGATTAAATTTGCCCCCACCACTCAATTTGCCGCCGCCATCAATGGGGGCTATTTCAATCGCAATAATCGGATGCCCCTCGGCGCTCTCAAACGCGACGGGAAATGGTTGTCCAGTCCGATCTTAAATCGCGGCGCGATCGGTTGGAACGATAAAGGCAAGATGCAGATCGCCCGTCTGAAAATGCAAGAAACCGCGATAACTGCCAACGGCACACAGTTGCCAATTCTTGCCCTCAATAGTGCCTACGTCCAAGCGGGCATCGGTCGATATACGACTGACTGGGGGACTACCTACACGCCAATGCAGGCTAACGAACTGATTTTTACAGTCCAACTCAATCGAGTCACCCAAATTACCCCCGGTAATGCGCTCGGCAGCATTAACATCCCAATCCCTACTAATGGTTATTTACTCGCCTTGAGAGGGCAGCCAGAGCTGTCTGGAAGCCTCCCGATCGGCACCACCCTGAGCTTGCAACGTCAGCTTACCCCGCCAGAATTCGATACCTACTCCCAGATTATCGCGGCAGGCCCCTGGCTGGTAAAATCGAGCCAAATCGTCCTCGATGCCAAAGGTGAAAACTTCAGCGCGAACTTCAGCAAAGAAGCCGCAGTCCGCAGCGCGATCGGCAGCACCGCCACTGGTAATATTATCCTCGTCGCCGTCCACCCCAATCCAGGCGGTAAAGGCCCCACCCTCGCAGAAATGGCGCGACTCCTTCAACAAATGGGTGCCATAGATGCCCTCAACCTCGATGGTGGGAGTTCTACCAGCCTCTACCTCGGCGGACAATTAATCGATCGTGCCTCTGCTACCGCCGCGCGAGTTCATAATGCACTGGGCATCTCGATCGAACCCTAGGTTTTAGGCTTTAGGTTTTAGGGTTTAGGTTTTGTACTCTACCCTCTCCCATCTCCCATCTCCCATCTCCCATCTCCCATCTCCTAAACAAAAAGGCGATCGCTAGCTGACTAACGATCGCCCCTTAAATTTAAAACCCCGATTTCCCTTCGTAATCAGATGCAAATGAGCGCAACAGACACTAAAAAAACATTTTTGAACGTTGGTTGCTCG
>NZ_JANLWO010000733.1:0-6560 GCF_031364565.1 Chamaesiphon sp. OTE_20_metabat_361 | reverse complement strand
TAAGCTTGGGAATCATCCCGCCGCTAACGGTACCATCCTCAATCAGCGCCCGCGCACCTTGGATATCCAACTGACGAATTAAAGTATCTGGATCTTTGAAATCGCGCATCAAGCCGGGGGTATCCGTCATCAAGATCAGTTTTTCAGCTCCCAGCGCGGCAGCTATTTCACCAGCAACTGTGTCCGCATTGATATTATAAGCCTGTCCGTTTTCATCAGCGGCGACACTCGACACGACGGGAATATAACCACTCTTGACTAAAGAGTTGAGAATGTCTACATTCACGCCACTTACTTCACCTACAAACCCAATTCCCTCGCGTCCATCGGGACGTGCGATGATTAAATTGCCATCTTTGCCACACAAACCTACTCCGTTACCACCAGCCTGATTGATTAACGCGACGATTTCTTTATTGACGCGTCCGACTAACACCATTTCGACGACATCCATCGTTGCCGCATCCGTTACCCGCAAACCATCTTTAAATTGCGGCTCGATGCCCAGTTTCTCCAGCCAACTATTGATTTCTGGCCCCCCACCATGCACCAAGACGGGACGAATACCAACGCAGGACATAAAAATCAGATCCCGAATCACCCGATCCTTGAGGGTACTATCTTTCATCGCTGCACCGCCATATTTGACCACTACGGTACGTCCGGCGAATTTTTGGATATAAGGTAACGCTTCACTGAGTACCCGCACGCGGGTGGCATCTTCGTTGGAGTGGGTCATGAATTAGGGTGTGGGAGTTTGGCGATCGGTATTGGCACTAGCCAAGATTTTAGCAGTTTAGCTTGTGTCTAAAACGATCGACTTGTAGCGGAAGTCAAATGCCGATCGTGTTATTGGGCATTTAAATTCTAATTAGCGAGTTTCACTAGGATATTGGTTATGTCTGCAAAAGATATTTTGTTGTTGTTGATATATTTATCGCTCTAGGGTACTCTGAAGCTATCTAATTTCAATCGATTACGCTCGACATCCTCGCAGCCATAGGTCGAAATCAGGCTCGATTCAAACCCCGAAATCCATCAAAAGAATAGTACAAATGAACAAGAAAAAAATTTGGATTAGGTCTAGCTACTCTAGCTCTATCGATCGCTCATGCCTCTAATGCACAAGCAGCATTGATTAATGGGGTAACTGTCTTAACTGATATGACAACAGTAGCTGGCTCTAATATCGATCGGATTGTTGATGGTTCTGGGCTGCCTGGAAATACTCCCAGTCTGACAGGACTTCATGTAAAAGGGAGGTCATCTGTTAATGCCTGGTATGGTAGCCCTGACACAGGCAATCTGATTACCTTCAACCTGAATGGAACTTACAGTCTAGCTGGCTTTAGTCTGTGGAATTTTAATGGTATTAACACAATCGGAATAAAAGGAGTAAACGTTCTGTCATCAACTGATGGGACTAATTTTACTGCTGTAGCAGGTGCGCCTACTCAGTTTGCGATCGGAGCTGATAAGGCATCCGAATCTCCAGAAGTGTTCAGTTTTACTCCAGTTACTGCTACCTATGTGCGGTTCCAGGTATTGAGCAATTACAGCGATCCCACTTATACAGGCTTGTCAGAGGTTCAATTTGATTCAGCTTCAGCGACAGCAGTACCGGAACCATTTACCATCTTGGGTACTCTAACTGCGATCGGTGGTGGTGCGGCATTGAAGCGGCGGCTCAAGGGAGTTGAGTCGAAATCTCTGTAGTTAGTGGGTTTGAACTATAATTTATCGGATTGAATGATGGACTAAGATTGCGCTCTAGCAAATCATCATAGTCCATCTGCCGATCGGTCTAATCATAGTTCAGACAGCAAGAATACACAGGCTGCAAATGCTCATAGTTCGATCGAACTATGAGACTCGATCGATCTGATTAGCATCCAACCAACTCATCAAATCGCCCATCTGACTGAAATCTAACAACGCTTCACCCAAATCCTCTAACCGCAACAGAGGTAGAGCCTTAATACTCGTCTCAACTGCTGGCGACACATTCCCCACCCGTCGATTTAGCAACCGCAAGATCAGAGCTTGTGCTTCTTGTTGACGACCTTCTTGGGCGGCATCCTGATAAACTCTAGTTTGTTCTAACTCAATTCCTAACATCGCATCCACCTCATCCCTGCTTAAATTACTAAATTTGTAAACAATAATCGTTGATACTAACTCGATTATATCCTGGCTGCCTTGTGCCCGTTGGATTAACCCCCTAGCTCCAGACGTAGCCTTTTCCCCTTCCAGCGTCGTCAATACCATCAAGCCCAAGCCTGGTGGTAAGTCTTCCACTTCACCCAGCTCATCCAAATACACCCGCTGAATTCGTCCGCTTTCCAAGAGTTCCCACACCATATCAGTGCGAGATTGTTCGGTGTTTCTCGTCGGGTAAATTACCACCCCTTGCCAATTAGCAAATCGTTCGCGGTTGCGATAAGTGTAGATGGCAATCTCACTCAGCATCCGCTCGTATAGCAGCTCGTCGAGCTGGAACTGCACCTCACAAAAATAAACTATTCCGGCTGGACTGGGTGGTAAGAATACCCCATCGATCCGAAATGCCGTTTCCTTCACCTCAATCGATTCAAAGATATAACTTTGAGCATTTGCTGGCGGCTGCGGCAATAACTCAAAGAGTAATGTGGGTGACTGCCGAAATAATTGGTAGAAAATCGAATCGCGGCGCATAGTAAGATTTCTCTCGATCTAATAGGATTACTCTAGTGCGTTATGCTCCGCCATAGCATTCCCTATTATTTTTTCTAAAGCCTAAAGCCCAATACCTAAAATCTAAAGCCTACCCTCTAAGTCCCGATCGCCAGTAGAATATCAATTTATCGATACCCATAGCAAGCAACATGAGTCAAACTTATCGCATCACACTTTTACCTGGAGATGGGATCGGCCCCGAAATTATGGCGGTGGCGGTAGATGTGTTGGCGGTTATCGCTAAACAAGAGGATTTGAATTTTGAATTTACCACGGCGCTAATTGGTGGAGCGGCGATCGAAGCCACGGGCGAACCCTTGCCAGCAGCCACTTTAGATACTTGCAAGCAGAGTGATGGGGTACTCCTAGCAGCCATCGGGGGTTATCAGTGGGACAACCTACCGCGTCACTTGCGCCCAGAGACGGGCTTATTGGGCTTGAGAGCGGGTTTAGGTCTATTTGCCAATTTAAGACCTGCGGCAATTTTACCCCAGCTTATCGACGCTTCTACCCTCAAACGGGAGGTGGTCGAAGGGGTGGATATCATGGTAGTCCGAGAACTTACTGGCGGCGTGTATTTTGGCGAACCCAAAGGGATTTTCACGACGGAGACTGGTGAAAAGCGGGGTGTGAATACGATGGCATATACTGAAAGCGAGATCGATCGCATTGCCAAAGTCGGGTTTGAAACTGCCCAAAAACGGACGAAAAAGCTCTGTTCGGTAGATAAGGCGAATGTGTTGGAAGTCTCTCAATTATGGCGCGATCGAGTAGTGGCGATGGCTCCCAATTATCCGGATGTCGAACTGACGCACATGTATGTCGATAATGCAGCGATGCAACTGGTGCGTGCGCCCAGGCAGTTTGATACGATCGTTACTAGCAATTTATTCGGCGATATCCTCTCCGATGCGGCGGCGATGCTCACAGGTAGTATCGGAATGTTACCATCGGCAAGTCTGGGGGCGACGGGTTTGGGCGTATTCGAGCCAGTTCACGGTTCGGCTCCCGATATTGCAGGCAAAGATCTCGCCAATCCTTTGGCGCAGGTACTAAGTACTGCCATGCTACTACGCTATGGACTGAACCAACCTGCCGCAGCAGATCGCATCGAGCAAGCGGTTTTAAAAGTTTTAGATCTGGGTTACAGAACTGGTGATATTATGTCAGCAGATATGACCGCAGTTGGTTGTCGGGAAATGGGCAGAGTGCTGATTCAAGCCTTAGAGTAACCCTGAAATTTAGTCAAGGGTAGCGATCGTCGTGACGATCGCTAATGTCGGCTCGGGTTGCCCTGAATCTTAATTTTAAGTTAAAGCTATGGCTACCCGATCTATCTTAAGATGTCAAAAAATGATTTTGGGAAATAATCACTGTGTTTACGATTGAGTCGCCCTTTGCTAAAGCTAAAGCTAATCCCATGCCCCAGTCAGATGCTGATAGACTGTTCGATCCCGCTCTACTCAGGGCTGCTAAGGATATCTATAGTTTCTATTGTCAGATTAACCCCGATCGGGAACGCCGACGACAGCCGATTGGGGTAGCGATGAATAAACTCGATCGACGTGGTAAGTTAATTTTTAGTAGTTATCCGATCTTATTGCCAGAAGAACACTTTATCTCTGTTGACCAGCTAGAACCATAAATTCAATGCTTTCGATCTAGCTCGGGAACCATACCATACCAACTATATTAAAAGTCCAGGGGTAAAATATCGCCAACCAGGTAACGTCTCGTAGATTAATGCTATGGGATCAAACTTAAGCTTGTGCTTACCTTTGTAGTTAAGTTACCCAAAATTCATCGATCGCGAACGAGCACCGCTAAATATCCAGTAAAATATGGAGATATCTAGTCGCGATCGAAAAGTATGACTCAGGCACCAAATCTAGATGACAGCAACCGTCAGGTAGATCGCGAATTGAGAGCTTTAAATCGTAGAGTCGATCGATTGGAATATACTCAAGTATCGCCTCAAGAGTTCCGCCAAGCCTTTGAGCGTGTCTATGAAGAGATCGACGATCTTAAAGACGATGTGAGAGAAATGCGAGCGGAGCTAAATGGGAAGATAGATACGATCGTGGGTCATACTACTGGACAGGGAAACGCATAGATACGGCAAGATCTCCACGATTACTAATATTTATATACTAATCTAAGCTGTAAGTAGCTAAAAGCCAGAGGTCTGCTGTATACTCTTTGACAAGCAATGTGAGTATTACTCCCTCTCAACTCATTACTCCCAACTTCCAACTCTTATGCTTGCTGGCTCGACCAAATTTGAAACCCTAGAACAAGCACTAAAGCATTACTTTGGGTATGATGAGTTTCGATCGGGACAGCGAGAGATTATTACTACGGCTTTAGCCAATCGGGACTTACTAGTGATCATGCCCACTGGTGGGGGTAAATCTCTCTGTTTCCAGTTACCAGCATTACTAAAACAGGGCGTGACGATCGTAGTATCGCCGCTGATTGCCCTGATGCAAGATCAAGTTCAACTGCTGGCAAATAACGGCATCGCCGCAACATTTTTAAATAGCAGTATCAGTACTGAAGAGAGACGCGATCGAGCCGCAGCAATCTACAATGGTGAAATCAAGTTATTGTATGTAGCTCCCGAACGCTTGAATCAGGAATTTATTAGTAACTTTCTAGTAGATTTACATCAAGAAGTGGGGATTGCTGGATTCGCGATCGATGAAGCGCACTGTGTCTCTGAGTGGGGGCATGATTTTCGTCCCGACTACCGAAAACTAGCACAATTACGGCACTATTTTCCGAAGGTGCCCTGGTTGGGATTGACAGCGACGGCTACCGATCGCGTCCGTCAGGATATCATTAAACAATTAGATCTGCGCGAGCCAGAAATTCACGTTGCTAGCTTCAATCGTCCGAACTTATACTATGAAGTCCGGCGTAAAAGTACCACCCCATATAAAGAGCTTCTAGCTCAAGTCAAACAGTCAGCAGGCTCGGGAATCATCTACTGTTTGAGTCGCAAAAAAGTCGATGAACTGACGACCAAATTGCAACACGATGGGATTAAAGTCGTCCCCTATCATGCAGGATTAGATAGCGAAACTAGAACGAACAATCAGAATAGTTTTATTCGCGATGATGTTCAGGTCATCGTTGCTACAGTTGCCTTCGGGATGGGTATTAATAAACCCGACGTGCGGTTTGTCATTCATTACGATCTGCCCCGCAATATTGAAGGCTATTATCAAGAATCGGGACGTGCCGGACGGGATAATGAACCAGCACATTGTACGCTGTATTTTGGGATGGGTGATATTAAAACGATCGAGTACTTAATCGCTCAAAAAGTCGATCGGGAAACAGGAATGGCACTCGCAGACGAACAGCGAATCGCCACCCAACAACTGCGACGAGTTATTAACTATGCCGAAGCTACCGAGTGTCGCCGGATCATTCAATTAGGTTACTTTGGCGAGAGCTTCCCTGGTAACTGTAACAACTGTGATAACTGTAAATATCCCCGCCCGATTTCTGATTGGACGATCGAATCTCAAAAACTATTATCCTGCGTCTATCGCTTCTCCGAACGCCATAACGGCAGAACCTTCGGACTAGCGCACACTATTGATGTCCTGCGTGGCTCCAAAAATGATAAAGTACTCAAAAATGGACACGATACCCTCTCTACCTATGGCATTGGTAAAGATCGCACCGTCGATGAATGGCGGATGTTGGGTCGATCTTTGCTCCATCAAGGGTTAGTCGATGAAACTAGCGATGGTTACTCTGTCTTGACTGGAAAGTTTAAAAGATTTTGAAACTTGGCTGCTTAAAAAATAAGCGGTTTAAATAAATTATTTTCG
>NZ_JANLWO010000724.1:0-2018 GCF_031364565.1 Chamaesiphon sp. OTE_20_metabat_361 | reverse complement strand
GTGGTGAACAATTTCAACCAGATATCGAATACTTGGGGCAATAGTTGCAGTCCAGCGGCAACTTCGGCAGTCCCTTCTAATTTCCATTGCCACAGATCGCGGTCTTGAATGTACCTAAATAAATCTGGAATTGGTTTGTCTGGATGAAAGTATTCCCAGCTAATCATCGAGCCAGATCGATTCATGTCGAATAGGGCACCACGCAATCCTAATAAGGCTTCTTGAGCAGTTTTATGGTGGTCTAGAGTGATGACTTTGACGTGTTGTTCTAACAGTTCTTCCATCACCTGTCGTGGGTAACTAAAGTCGAGAATATAGACTTCAGAACCTGGTTCCATTTCTGGTGGATCTTGTTGATGTTTGACACCGATGTATTCGGAGTTGTCGCCAAACTTCAAGTAAGCGGCAAGGGCACTGCCAAATCCATCGGGGCAGTTATTATGGTAGAGGGTATAAATTTTTGACATAGCTAAATAATATCTGACAATCGATGTCTGTTAGTTCCCCAATACTGTAGTGTCCACTTATAAAACAGATACACCAGGCGATTCATCAGTTACACCCCAGGTTTCGCTGACTGGAGTGGTAGAGCGGATTACCTTTCATTCTGAAGAAAGTGGCTACACCGTCGCTCGTCTCCAATCACCCCGCGCTCGCGAGTTAACCACGATCGTCGGTAACTTTGCTAATATTCAAGCCGGACAAACCCTCCAACTCCAGGGTACTTGGAAAGAACATCTGCAATACGGACAGCAATTTCAAGTTATCAAATACAGCGAAACCAAACCTGCAACGCTGACGGGGATTGAGAAGTATTTGGGAAGTGGATTGATAAAAGGAGTCGGTTCTGTTACCGCTAAAAGGATTGTCGCTCATTTCGCGCTAGATACTTTAGAAATTATCGAACAGGATAGCGATAGATTAATCGAAGTTCCAGGGATCGGTAAGAAGCGAGTCAAGATGATTCAACGCGCCTGGGTGGAACAGAAAGCCATTAAGGAGGTGATGCTGTTTCTCCAGACTCATGGAGTTTCGACTACCTATGCGGTCAAAATCTTCAAGCAGTATGGGGATAAATCGTTGGCGTAGCCTCTCGGAAGAGAATCGATGTTGTCACGAACAATCCCTATCAATTATCAGAAGACATCTTTGGGATTGGCTTCCTGACTGCCGATCTCATCGCTCGAAATTTAGGAGTAGATCCGGCTTCTACGTTCCGTTATCGAGCTGGCATCAAACACGTTTTGAGTGAAGCCGCCGAAGATGGGCATTGTTTTTTACCTCAACCGGAATTATTAACAGCGGCGACGACAAAACTTACGACTCAAGAACATACCGCGACTGAGAATGCGGTGTTATAAATGTTGCGTGAAATGAGTGTGCAACAGGATTTAATTCTGGAAACAGTTGAAGAAATCCCTTTATATTCCAACCCAGCTTCTTCTACACCGAACAGAATTTAGCCATTTCCATCCTCAAGTTACTCGAACAGCCTCAGTCAGTAGATTTACCCCGCGTCCGCAATTGGATTGACAGATTTACTCAAAGTCAAAAGATTACTCTCTCCCCCGAACAGCAACAAGCGGTGGAGATGTCGGCGACGCAACGGGTGATGATTCTCACTGGTGGCCCAGGCTGTGAGAATCATCACCCGTACCATCGTTGCGCTGTGGAAAGCTATGGGTAAGAAAATCGCTCTCGCTGCACCGACGGGAAGAGCTGCTCAGAGGCTGTCAGAAATGGCGGGAATCGAGGCTAAAACCATTCACCGTCTGTTGGAGTTCGATCCGGCAACGAGAGGGTTTAAAAGGGGTGTAGATGAACCTTTGCCCCACGATGCGGTCGTGGTTGATGAGGCTTCAATGTTGGACCTATTTTTAATGTTATAGTTCATCAACAAGTTTCGTCAAATCATCGACAGACATATCGCGTAATGCATTATCTTGTTTTTCGGCAATAATTCCCAGCAAGTTCTGTTTTTTTGCCAACTTAGCTGCTAGATCTTTGCGCGCTTTTTG
>NZ_JANLWO010000678.1:0-5345 GCF_031364565.1 Chamaesiphon sp. OTE_20_metabat_361 | reverse complement strand
GCCCACCAATATGTTCCAGGCATCATCTATTTTAGGAGCGATCGTACCTACTTACTTTCGATCGAGATTTGTTGTTCTACTCGATCTGTCTAGCTAATTTTAATTAAGTATATCAGTAGCAATATCGACCGAATTGGTAATACCTGAAACCTAAATGGTGGGCAGTGCCCACCCGACAGCTTACCTTTTACCTTTTACCTTTCAATATTAAGCTTCAACTAATAATCCTAGCAGCGAGTTAACTTTCTGAATCATTTCAGTCGTAGCAAAGCCTTTGTTGAGATAATCGGTTGCTCCCAGACGGCGAGCTTCCTTACCCCATTCCTCGGACGATCGCGAGGAGACGACGAGAATCGGGATGGAGATGCCCAATTGTCGTGCTCGATCGATCAGCGTGAAGCCGTCCATATTGGGCATTTCCACATCAGTAATCATCAGATCGGGGTGGGGATTATTTTCTAGCCAATTTAGGGCTTCTAGACCATCGTTGCAGGTATGGGTGATAAATCCGTAGGTATTGAGACTGGCTTCAAACCGTCGGCGCATCAGTGCGGCATCATCGACGACTAGAATGACTGGGGCAGACGATTTGGTGCGCTCGACGGCGATCGTGCTGAAACTATAGTCAGTGGCGCGACGATCGACACTGGTGGCAAGTTTAGTCGTCAACGCGATCGGATCGAGGATCGAAATCAACCTGCCGTCAGATTGAAGACTCACCCCCAATAAGCCAGCAGGCGCAATCAGCGGGCTGGGGAGAGGATTGATGAGCAGTTCGGCTTGTCCGAGTAAATCGTCGGCAATCGACCAAATTTCGCTACCATTATGACCCTGACGAGTCCGAATGCAGACTGCGGTATCGGGGAGCGATCGATCGGTCGTTTGCCAATAATTGGCAAGATCGAAACCAGGTACATTGCCCCTACTAGTTGTCAGCGTCCAGGCACAAAGATTTACTTCATTATCTGCGGACATTGTTGCTGACAGCGAACTCAATAGAGCCGTTTCGAGGATTTCTTCTGTGGGGAAAGCAATCGTGCGATCGCCAACTTGGAATAGTACGCAGGGGACTAATAGTTGTGGAGCCGGAATTTCGATCGTAAACTTGGTACCGCGACCTACTTGAGTATCTAGGCTCAATTTGCCGCCCATGCTGGCAATCTGCGCGACGACGACATCCATGCCGACGCCACGCCCGGAGACCTCGCTGACAGCGGAGCTAGAGCTAAATCCTGGCTGACAGAGGACAGCTAATAGTTCGCTGGTGGTGCTAGTACGATCTAGCGGGAATCCTTTGGATTTGGCGATCTGCTGCACGCTCTGGGCATCAATGCCAGCACCATCGTCCTCAATTTCTAGGCGATACAGATTGCCCCGTCGAGTCAGGGCAACATGGATCGTCCCGCGCTCGGGTTTGCCCAGCGTTAACCGCTGGGCGGCGGTTTCTAAGCCATGATCGTAGGCATTTCTGAGCAGGTGCAGCAGAGCTGGTTCTAACTGTTGGACGACGCCAGCATCCAATTCTACCTGCTCATTTTCGACGGTTAATGTGGCTGGCTTGCCATAGCGGTTGGTGAGATCGCGCAAGATCGCTCTGGCGCGCTGAGTCAGATTCCGAAATGGTACTAGACGGCTGGTTTCAATCCCATCTTTGAGCCGAAGAATGCTGCGATCGAGATCTTCGAGATGGCTGTAGTTCTGATAAGTGGTGGTGTCGATTTCTTGCCCGAGTTCGGACATCCGCAGCATATTTTCGAGCAGCCGGACGATCGTGGTGTAGCCTTGACGATACCGCTCGATCGAGACACGATCGCTGGCATCGCGATCGTCACTGAGATCGCGGAGGAGGGCGTAGTTATCCTGGAGTTGGCGCAGTCTGGTGACAAATTGGGAACTCTCTTGTGTCAACACGCTCAACTGGCTGAGTTGAGATCGGAGGCGGCTGGAGGCATTCATCACCGCCCGTGCTGTCAATAGGGTGTCTACTACCTGTTGTGCCGATCGATCTAGCCGTTCGAGGGGTACGGGGATGGAGATCCCGCGTTTGGTTTCTACCACTGAGCTAGTGGCGACGGGTGCTGCAAGTGGTTCGGGGTCGGCTGGGGCTGGCTCAGGCGGTGCCACAAGTTCATCCTCGAATAATGCCATTAAATCTAAGTTATCTAGCTCGTCTAGTTCTGTGAGGTCATCTATTTCTGCTACAGCAGATTGAATTGACTGTGGCGGATTGAGATCGGCTGAGACATCTTCATCGCTAAAGAAGTCATCTAATAAATCTGGTAGTTCTAAATCGGATTCGATTGCTAATACCAGGGGTTCAGTAGTTGGTACAACTGGTGGATCGACAGGTAATATTTCTTCGTCCAGGAAGAAATCATTTAGTAAACCTGATAAATCTTCACGAGAGGCGATCGCGCTCTGTAGAGATTCATTAATTTGGGCAATTGATTCGTCGCTCGATTCGACAGGTATGGCTACAGGCGAAACGTCCTCATCTAGGAAGAAGTTATCGAGTAAATCTGGCAGTCTGGTGGGTTCATCGATCGCGTTGGGTAATTCGTTAATTACGGAGAGCGGTTCGTCGATCGATTCTACAGGTGAAATTTCGTCACCTAAGAGGAAGTTATCGAGTAACCCTGATAAATCTTCACCAGCGGCGATCGCGATCGGCAGAAGTTCATCTGACGGGGCAACTGCATCGATCGATTCTACAGGTAAGATCTCTTCAGTCAGGAAGAAATTATCAAGCAAACCTGATAGCTCAGCATGAGATTCGATCTCAAGATTGCTGACCATAACTGGTTCATCAATGTCAATACGATCGGCTAAATCTAGTTGAATATTTAGATCGAGTGGATTAGATTCAGATTCAGCAGCAACTATTAATGCGTCTAATTTTTCAAGTTCGACATCATCAATCTCGCCGCTATTTTTGATACAGGTCTTGAGGATTTGAAAATATGGCAACCAGATCGATCGCCACAATTGAGGATGGGGATTGGCGATTAATGATGCACCGCGTTGGAGTAAGATCGTCCAGCCGCGCTCTAATTCGATTTCGGTACCGATGTGGGTGAGTTGGTCGATCGTCGATCGAGCTGCGGTGATAATACTGGCAGGAATTTCACCTTGTGCGGGGATATTTGCCAGTTCCATTTCTAGATCCAAAACGACTAGATCGAAACCCTGCTCGGCAAATTCTTGATGAACTTGCTTCATTTCATTCCAGTCTGGTAAATATTTTTCCTTGACCTGAGCGTGGAGCGCTTGCAGTCGCTGAGTCGTCAATTGGGCGCGATTGCCATCCTCAATCTCGTCATTGGTTCCCGGCTCCGCAATTTCCAGACAGCTAGCAAGGAGTTCGCCAGCTTCTAAGAGCATTTGGCTCAAATGACCATCATCGAGTGGTGGTGCTGCTTCCAGGTACCGCAAATCTGATAGGAGATCTTCTAGCACGATCGCTCCATACAACATGCTATTGGCTTCAACCGTCACTGCTCCGCCTTTAATCGTGTGGATCGCGCGGTAGATTGACTGAATATCACCGATCCAAGATGCTGGCTGCAACTGTTGGACGATATCAAAATACAGCTCTAATTGTTGCTGAGTATCGACGAGAAACATCTCTCGCAACTCTTGTTGTAATTGTGCTTCGGCGGAACTGTCGGCGGTCATCATGATGTTTCTACGGCACGGGAATGGGGATGGAGAGATGGGGGGACAGAGGGACGGGGAGCGGGTTCACACCAGCAACGTAATCTGTGTACTCCGAAAAATCTGATGCCTCATGGTCGGGATTGAAGGAGGGCGTATACAGCGTCAGGATTTTTGACAACTGTGGAATCTTCTTCAGGCGCGATTGTATTAGTCCGTGAGGGGGTGTGGCGATCCAACTGGAAAAACTCGACGCGGTGGCGGAGATTTTGGGCGAGATCGCCCACGGCGCGTACTTGTTCGCGGGTGACTGTTGCCTGTTGTTCGGTAGTTTGAGCGATAATCCCGATCGAGCCGATCGCCGTGAGCGTTTCGCCAACTGCGCGAACGATCTCTTGACTGGAGCTACTTACTTGTTCGCCGACGATTGCTACTCGATCGGTCACTAGTTGAATATTGGTGAAAGCCTGCCGAGACTTGCCCATTTCACTGGTAAATTTGTGGACTAGCTCGTTGATGTCGGTGACATCCCGATCGAGACCGGAAGTTACGGTTTGAATCTGGTTGGTACGATTTTGCAGCGAAACCAAGCTATTGTTGGTATCGACGGCTAGCTCGTTGACTTGTTTGGCAATAGTTGCAAATTCATGTGCCAGACTAGCAAACTGGGTGGGGTCTTGCTCTTTGATGGCACGGGTAGATAGTAAGGAAGCATTCAGGGCGAGGACTCGGGTGAGAGCAGCTCCCCGCTGCCGATCTTTGGCAAACTGCGCGGCTAGTTCTACGAATTCATTCAGCCGCTGCATCCGTAAGGAGATTTGCTCGGTTCCCTGTTGGAGGGTACCAATCCCATCTGCCATCGCATTCATTTCTTGCTGCCCGTTGCTGACGGCAGCTTGAGCCAATTCTACGGCATCGATCGTTGCCAATGCCTGCTGCTGAGAGTTGGCAGTGAGGCTACTTACTCGGGCGATTAAAGTCTCGATCTGTTGGATCGATCGAGTTTGATTTTGAGCTTGAGTAGCTGTCTCGACCGCTAATTGCTCTAGTCCGCCCGCACTACCAGCTACTCCATCGGCGCTGGATACAACGATCGCGATCGTTTGATGCAGGGACTCGATCAGGCGATTGAGCGTATCGGAGATCAGTCCTGTTGCTCGTTCGTTGACCTCAGCCTGCACCGTCAGATCGCCATCTTCGAGCAAACTGACGATATCCAGAATATGACCGATATCGGCCTGGAGCGTGTCACTCTCGCGGACAACTTGCTCCTGTCGTACATTCCGCAGTTCGGCTTCTTGCTGGAGTTCGGTATTCACTTTGAGCAAATCGGCTTGGAATGCCTGGAGATCGCGCTGGGACTGCTCGCGATCGCGAATATAGCTCCGCACTGTCAGGACTACCAGCGAGCCAGTTACCACCAATAGACCTAAGCTCACCAGTGCCAGCAAGATTGACGCGCTCAGAGCTTGGCGATCGAGCTGCACCGCGTTTTCGGCAGCACTTTCGATCTTGGAGATGGTAGCGGTCACTCCGGCTGCATAAATCTGCTTATTTTGCTGATACTCTGGACTTGACAATACGGCGGTGATGCTGGTGCCGCCGCCACCCGCCGCCTTGTAAGCCGCGCTGTCGAAGACATCGGGGCTGTCGACGGTATACATCGCCATGTAGCGCGGCGCAGCGCCGGC